>CAJWNY010000133.1 GCA_913043815.1 uncultured Gammaproteobacteria bacterium | reverse complement strand
GAAACGAACGACTTCAGTGCCACCTTAGATACCTTGTTAAGGGCATTTATACGTCCAGAGAAAGCCAGCAAGAGTTGACTCGAGAGCTCGAAGACCTACTCCCGAACGCAGGCGCTGTTACAGTTTTGCCGGTGGTTCAAGGCTATTCTGTAGATTTGGAAATTAACGACATTGCGCCATTTAACCGAGTGAGTTTTGAGCCCTACATTGCAGACCACGTGATCATTGACGCTGTGCGTATTTACTGCGAAGGAGATGGCGACGTGCAAATTCAACTGCTGAATGCGAGTTTCTTTTAAAGCACTCAAATTAGCTAGGTAGCCACCTGCATAGCCCATTCACCTATCGAACGTTGATATGAGGCTGTCGATAAAACGACAAAGCGATAGCTGCCAAAATATAGATACACAGAAAGGCTTCAAAGGCATTGGCGTAAGAGCCTGTCACGTCGTATATCCACCCTGCAAAGGGCACCCCGAGAATTTGAATAGGCAGCATTGCAGGCCGCATTAATCCCAAAATAGCGCCGAACCGCTCTCGCCCAAAGGTCTTACCCACTGTTGCTCCATGCATGGGTACTACCCCACCCACACCGTACCCGAAAAATGACGCGCCGATAGCAAAAACAACTAAATCCACCGAAAGATACATCAACAACTGGCCAGCGAACTGCATAACTATGACGATAGACATCACCTTACGCAACGATAAGCGGTCGCCTAACCATCCAAAACTGAGCTTGCCACTCACGCCAAAACCAGCGCACAGAGACATTACAAGCGAGGCTTGGACCAAGGTATAGCCATTATCTGTCAACCGCGGAATCATGTGCGTAAGGGTTGCACCCATGCAGCAGAAGATCAGCGAAAAGGTCAGCACAATGACCCAGAAGTTATGCTCTCGAAAAACGTCCTTCATGGCCAAGCGTGGCTTCTGCTGCGGCAGCTCAGCATCTGGATTCACGACAATGGGCATTGCGCCGTCTGGGCGCATACCAATGTCCTCAGGCCGAGAGACGACAAAACGCAGTACCATGGGCAGTACAACAAGCAAGGTGAACAGGCCATAGACCAAAAAACCCTCGCGCCAGCCGTAGTTGTTAATTAGTTCTGCGCTGATATAGGGCATGATCACCCCAGACAAAGATACCCCCGCAGCAGCAATACCTAACGCTGTGCCACGGCGTCGGTCAAACCAGTTGGCAACCAATTTGCTGGTCGCCAAACTGCCCATGCTACTGGCACCAAAACCAACAAATATGCCCAGTACTAAATAAAATTCCATTGGGTTGCGAACAAACGAGAGGCCAAGAAAACCCACAGCCATGAATATGGCTCCCACGCCCATGACTCGCTTCAACGGATATTTATCTAATGCCCGACCCACATAGGGGGCGGCAATAGCACCAACAATATTAGTGACAGTAAGGCCAAAAGCGATACCCAAGCGAGACCCGCCGAAGTCTTCGGCAATGGCTTTAAAAAACACACCGTAGGAATAAAAGAAGAAGCCAACCGCAACAAAGTCGACACAAAAGGCAACCAGTACCATACGCCAGCCGTAGAAGTATTTCGCACCTGAAATCGATTGAGTACCATTGGCTCGATTGGATTCTTGCAAGAATTTGACCGCAGCCCGAAAGAAATATATTAACACGCACCGCTTGGAGAGTCTCAAAATGATTGAAAAGCTGCTCTTGTCACTAAAAACGGGCGCGCAAGTACTATTGATCTGGTTAAGTTAACTGATCGAAAAGAATCAGCTTTGCAGGATGATCTGTCCCAAAAAAAAGCTCCAAGATGCAATAAGAGAAATATGCCAAAGCCTGCCCGAAACACAGCAGGGTGATCGATTTAGAGAGCCAGGTTGTAAAGCACGGAAAAAGAATTTTTGCATGCTTCACTTTTGCAATGCCAGGCTCAAACTGAGTACGAGGGAGGGTTTTGAGCAACAGGCCACCTACACATATGACCCGCGCTTCAATATTTCCAAATACACTGAGATTGATGGCGCGGTTGAAATAGATATCCATGAAGCAATGAATTTGAATAAAATTTGAGTGCTGATTCGAAAAAGCGATCGGCATTTTGAGCTCAAGTACATACTAAAGGTCTCTGGCCAAGAACAAATTTAGTCTACATTCCTCACTAGAACTCACATAAATGCTTGCACCAAGCGGCCCCCTTAGTTGTAATCCATGCTTCGCATTTACAGAGACTTGGACATGGTTGCACCCTTAGATGACATCGTAATTTTAGAAATTGATAACTGGATGGCTGCACCAAGCGCAGGAGCTGTCTTAGCAGACATGGGAGCAACGGTCATTAAGATTGAGCCGCTTTCTGGAGATCCTATGCGCAAAATGGGTCGGCCCGTAAAAAACCCTGACCTTGCCGAAGGCTTTAAGGACTACGATTTTCAATTTGATGTAGATAACCGCGGCAAGCAGTCTATCTCCATCGCTTTAGACCAACCCGAAGGTGCGGAACTTGTGCGCAAACTCGCCGCCAAGGCAGACA
>CAJWNY010000132.1 GCA_913043815.1 uncultured Gammaproteobacteria bacterium | reverse complement strand
GCTAACAAGCTAACAAGCTAACAAGCTAACAAGCTAACAAGCTAACAAGCTAACAAAAGTTTTATTCGACTAGCTTGATGTTGCTACGCTGCATTAGAAACGCTTAGCTTTATTACTCCAAGGCTGCGTAAATTACTGGGCGCTAAAACTTACTCTAGCGTCCATTTGAGTCTTCCAACGAGTAATATTTGGGAGCTCAGGCAGCTCAACCACCTTCACCATCTTGGCAAAGTCAATAGAGATACCTAAAGTTATGTCCGCGATGGAGAAATGACCTCCAGCCAAATATTCGTTATGCGCCAGTTGTGCATCAAACATGACTAACGTCTTGGGCGCACGCTCTGCACAGACCTCACCCCACTCTTTTACACAGGTTTCGCGATCCTTGAAAAAGGCTGTAATGTTGCGAAACGCACCGGCTACTTCTAGAAAGAAATTAAACTCCACACGACGCTGCCACATTTCGATTTGCGCCGCGCTGACGCCATCATTACCAAACATGCTTGGCGCATCAGAATTCGGAGATAGGGAATCTAAGTAACGGCAAATGGCTACGGACTCACCAATAAAAGTACCGTCATCCAACTCTAAAACTGGTACCCGCCCACCTGGATTTTTAGCCAAAAACTCAGCTGACAGATTTTCAGCTGCGCGAATGTCTACCGCAACACGCTCACATTCAATACCCAGTTCAGACATAAAGATATGCACTCTGCGCGCATTAGGGGAAGCGGCTTCATATAGTTTCATCAAAATTCCTTGTTATTTATATCGTCGTACAGCAAACAGGCTAGACGCTGGCCTGATTAATATAGCTTATATTCACAAAGTGCGCGCTGCAGCAGTTCCTAGTCATGGAAAATTTGCGCCTAATAAGAGTGACATAAACAAGGCTGTATTAAATCACTGCACAAATACTTTTCCAGTCCAAAGCCTCGTCAACGAATTTTCTGCGTGCAAATTTTTATATACAAATTTATTGGTAAAGGTAAATTGGAGTAGTTAAATAGGAGAAGCCGGATGGGTACACAAGCACGCGTGGTAGTACTGCCACAAAACAGCAATACACTAAGAATAGAATCCATTAACTTGCCCGACCCAAATCCAAACCAAGTAGTGGTACGCCAATTTGCCTCTGGCATCTGTCATTCCCAACTGCATCAAATGCACGCTCCGAGAAAGAACCCAATAATCCTTGGTCACGAGTCCACCGGTATCGTGCTTAAAGCGGGCAGTAATGTTCGCCACGTTAAGGAAGGCGACATTGTTATGGTCACTTGGGTGCCCAGAGACATCGCGGCCGCAGCCAATCCGCCGGAAGCTGCAAACCTAGAAGTGAGCGACGGTATAGCCGAGTCACAAAATGTTTTTACTTGGGCAGATCACACTATTGCAGATGAGCAATATGTGGTGAAAGTTGATCCAAATATTGAGAAAGATGTCAGCGCTATAATTGGCTGCGCGGTGATGACCGGTGCCGGGGCAGTAATTAATACCGCTGATGTACAAAAAGGCGAAAGCGTTGCGATCTTTGGTGTCGGCGGGGTTGGCTTATCTGCGGTGGTCGGCGCAAAAATGGCAGGCGCGCATCCTATCATCGCCATAGATCTCGATGACGGCAAACTAGAATTTTCCAAAACCTTTGGCGCAACCCACTGCATTAATGCTAGCAAGGAAGACCCAGTGGCAGCGATTCATGCCCTGACGCCTCGACCAGGGCAGTTTAACATTTCGCGACAGCCGGTTTCAGGGGTTGACTATGCATTCGACTGCATCGGAATTAAGCAAACAATGGAGCAGATTGTTCCTGCGTGCAGAACAGCATACTTCGGCGCCAAAGAGGGTGGCACAGCCGTATTGGTTGGCGTACCCACAACATCCGTGGAACTTAACGCAATAGATGTACTGATAAATGAAAAACGCTTTATTGGAAGCATTGGTGGATCTTGTGCGCCAGACAGAGATTTTCCACGCTTTCTTGAATGGCAGAACAGCGGCCATCTGAACCTTCAAGGTATGGTTACAGCAAGATACAAAATTGATCAGATTAATGAAGCCGCTCAAGCGCTAGAAAGCGGAAAAATTACTGGCCGAGCCATTTTGGAGTTTGATCACTAAGTTCAATTGTCCGAAATAACTGCAACAATTAGCCTATAAGGTTAGCCGTGTTACGCGTCCTATCTCTTTTAGACTATTGGAATAGACGTTCGTTATAGGAATTTTGTATAGACAGATAGGAGACCAAATTCGCCTCCCAGCCCAAAATTTGCGCCTAGCGCTGCGTTAGAAACTTAGTCTACAACAGAAATTTCAGAATCCATTGTGGCGATATTTTACTATTGTACTATTCAACCCAAAGCAAATAAAAAATTCAGGAACAGCACAGTGCAATATTTGAAGCCTCGCGTAATCGCCACTCTCCTCTTTTTTACTCTTAATATGAGCCTCCAAGCCGCAGTGCCTGTTAGCGGAGATTGGTTATTGGGGGTCGATGCACCTCGGGGCAAATCTAGACCAACTTTGATTATATTAGAGAACACTCCAGGCAAATTTTCTGGTTCATTAACGGGGCCAAAAGGCACGATTGCGATCGCTACAATAGAAGTGAAAGGTAATACCTTCAGATTTCCTTTTCAGATGAAAACTGCCTTTGGCACTTTTGAGCTGACATATACCGGTAAAATAGACCAAGACACCATGACAGGTTAATTGCAACGCCAAGAGGCGACAGACCCTTTACTGGGCAGCGACAGAGCGTTCAGTAGCACTGTCTCATTTCAAAGAGCTAAGAACGCTTATCTAACCGCCAAAGATCGACCGAACAACTGAAAGGCCGCGGCGCTGAAGGCCCACATGTTTTCTTCGCGGTTATGACTTCCGGTTGCAATGGTAATTGTCATTGGATGCGGACCGTCTACGGCAATCACACTGGTTCCGGCATCTACACCGTAAGGTGCGCCCGTGGGACCCGCAATACCCAGTTCTGCAATTGACCAAGTGGCTTTTAATTGCACCCGAGCTACTTCCGCGAAGCGCAGCGCCATGGCCTCGGTCATGGGCTTTAATCCCTCCACATCAGAACGATTAATACCCAGCAACTCTTTGCGCGACTCTAGTGTGTATATAACAGAGCCACCTTTGTAATAAGCAGATGCACCTGGTACCGCCAGAAATGCCGAAGAAATTAGTCCGCCGGTTGAAGTTTCTGCCACAGCAACTGTTTCGCCACGCTCTTTGAGAAGCTCGGCGACAACTAAGCTCATATCAGTCAATGATTTCAATTATATACCCCTAATTCATAGCACTTGTTCAAAGCGCTTGTT
>CAJWNY010000131.1 GCA_913043815.1 uncultured Gammaproteobacteria bacterium | reverse complement strand
TATGCATGGAATGACAACGTATACACAAGTTTCACTTTTGCCACCATTGACGGTGAATATAAAGATTCACTCGCTAATTCTCATAATAGCGGAGACGATCTCGAAACGGCTTCGCCTGATTCAGCGACGCTCGGTATAGGTTATCAAGCAGATGACGACAAATGGGGAGTAGTCCTGCACACGGTTTGGTTTGATGAGGTAAGTGATTCTAACGACCTAAGTTTTACTTCTTTGAATAACGCCAGTGGTCCTGCTTCAGAGCCAGATGCCTATACGGTATTCGATGTGACCGCGTTTTATGAGTTTAGCGATAATCTCAGAGTGACCGGTGCTATCTACAATGTAACCGACGAAGTGTATTTCCGATGGGAAGTACTGAATAGCGTCCGCCCTGGTAATGGTGGCTTTTTCGGTGGCGTCTCGGATAACGGTATCTTACGTTACTCAGAGCCAGGTAGAAGTTTTAGCGGCACGCTTTCCTACAGCTTTTAGTCGTTTGAAATAAATCGTCTAATTGTGACGGCAGTCGATAAACAGCCCGGGTTAGTCCGGGCTGTTTGCGTTAGCCTCTAAAATTTTTCGTATCTTTACTAGCCAATACAAAATCTACTGATACCTGGATGCTCAAACGCGACGATAAAATTCGTCTTCGCTAGAGCTGTACCAATCCCTTCATCTCGAAGAAAACCTACTCGGAATGCTTGTATCAGGTAGGCTGAGACTCTTTTAAGACCTTGAAGCACCACTTGAATCTTCATTGGGCCCTTTTTGCTTGAAATATTTAACCGCTCTGTGATCAGGTAGGTGGCGTACGACTAAATATATTGAGTTGTCCCTCCAACCCAGCTGTTCGGTGCACGGCATGTTTGCTCCAATCATCTGAGCCGACCATTTCCAAAAAAGCGGCTATGGAGGGGTACTCGACGATCGCAACCGCATCCCAGAGATCTTCTACTTCGCCACAGACCATGCCTCCTAATTGACTTGAATGGATTATGCGACCGCCAACGTGCTCAACGTGTTTAGCTGTGGCTTTCCCATAGAGCTGATAGGCTTCGATTCCCGAAAGCTGAGTTTCTCTGCTGTCTTCATATACAGCTTTTTCTTTAAATTTAAACAGATTGATCATAAACACGGGCCCTTCATCTGGCTCGTCAGCGAGTTTTGCAAACTGTTCGTCTGAGTGGTGTAGCTTGTTTAGAACAAACATTTTTTCTCCTGCGTATTACTAATCGAATTTATTTAATCGGCCATCGAAGCCGCACTAACCGTCTGGCATCGTATCATTATAAGTCCTGCTAGACTTAAGGCTGGGTTCTAACATCTATTAGTGTAGGGCTGTAGAGGCCCCCGGGGTATCTTCAGATAGCCCACCTTTGTTAGATCGCTATAAGCCTCTGTGTGCGTTTTAACAAAAATACTCCTGCTACCTTCGATGCAAAATACGGATGTCCACCATGTTTCTATTGGTAAATACGGCGGTCAGCGTGACCACAATGCGTATGGTGCAAGTATCGAAGTTGTAGTAATTTTATTAAGGGCGTTCGGCCCGTAGAAAAATAAAAAAGGAAACATTTATGAAAAGATTATTAGCGATATTTCTTGCTTCTGCAGTCAGTTTAGCCGCTCATGCAGATGGCCATTCTAATTCAACTCCAGGCCCTGTTGAGACTTGGAATTGCGTTCTTAATGAAGGCAAAACTATTGATGATGTGCGCAAAGTCGGCGCTATGGTGGCGGAAGTTGGGAAGGCCGCTGGAGATCCTATAGCGCAGTGGATCTTCACTCCATTTACTGGCGATATGGAAGCGGGAAGATTTATTCTTATGACAGGATGGGCTAGCTTTCCCTCTATGGGCACGTCATTTGGTAACTTTTTTACCGATGGCGCTGGTAACAAAGTTATGGAAGTTTGGGGCGCTGCAGCGACCTGCGAGTCTCGAAATCTCTATACCGTGGAAGAGTTGCACAACTCGATTGAGCAGTAGTCGCTACAGGCTTAAATAAAAGTTACCCCCTCAAGCTTTAGTTTGAGGGGGCATAAATGGGGGCATTAAGCTAGAGGGGTGATGTCTTATTGATATAAATCAATGGGTTAAAGGTCAAATCGAATCCCTGTCCCTCCGCCACTTCAAAAAACCCCTAACAGACCGTTGTTTCCATAGTCAATGCATATGCAATTAACGCCGATTGTAGGCAGTGATTATATGCAGTGGAACCTCACTGTGCCTCTATGCATTCTCATCCGATAAGTGCAGCCGGCCCATCTAAAGCACCCCCAGCCGCCTGGCTAATTTTTTGCGCACACCGTTGGCCATTTGTTTTCGTCCCAGTCAAGTTTGCGAATGTTGAGGTAGGCTTTGTAGTCTTCACTGGGCTTTTTGGCGTGGTGGACCAACCAATCTTGGCCATTTTCCGCAAACAAATTGTTGTGTCCGGTGCCTACAAAATCGCCATCTTTATCGGTAACCTTTTCAATGAGCAAAGAGCCACCTTCCAAATAAAGCGGCCAGCCGCTTTTGTCGTAGTAGGGCCCAGTGACTTTTTCAGAACGCCCGACCCGCACCTGGTACTGAGTTTTTTCTTCCAAGCAGCAGTGATTGAAGGACATGAAAAGATAGTAATAACCGTGGCGTTGAACAATGTATGGCGCCTCAATAATTGGATCGTCTTGCAAGAGCCAGCGCTGAGCCAGGGTAACGAACTCATGGTCGTCAGCCAGTTGCAGTGTCTGTGGATCCAGCGCCACTATCTTAATGCCCCCTATGGTTGAGCCAAATACCATCCAAGGCTTACCGTCAGAGTCTTGAAAGAAATGCGCATCGATAGCGTTAAATGTGGCGCTTTCGTTACCGCAATAGATGTCGACGCCGTCATAGAAGGGTTCAGATCGCAGTATTAGCCCTTGGTCCACCCATTCGTAATTGGGGTCTGACGGATCCAACGTTTTGTTGATGGTCAAACCTGTAGCTGCGTCGCATGTATTGGGGTTGTGCGATTGGTAGAACAATAGGTACTGGCCGTTGTAGTAGGCAATATCTGGCGCGCCAATGTGGTCTGCCACCGGAATTTCTTCCACAAGCCAGGGTGGTATAGCGGTAAAAACCTCGCCTTCACGCTGCCATTTGCGCATATCTTTTGAACTATAAAATGTGCCGATATCGCTAGATGAGTAAAGGTAATAGGTATCCATGGCTTTGATCATGGATGGGTCATGTATTGGACTGGCGTCAGTAGCTAGGTCGACTATATTCGCATTAATTTTACAGTCTAATGGTGGTTCTGCGCAGCCAACTAAAGCCAACAATAGAACACCAATAACTAACTTTTTCATTCGCCGTCCTCAAATCCTTGTCTGCGTTGACCTAACACTTCCCCTTCGTATTTCCAGTTCAAAGGAACAGCAAAAGATA
>CAJWNY010000130.1 GCA_913043815.1 uncultured Gammaproteobacteria bacterium | reverse complement strand
GGGGTAGAAACTGATCGACTTGTTGAAGAGAAAAAACGCGGGCTTACTATTGACCTTGGCTTCGCTTATATCGACGAGGGCGACATTGGTTTCGTCGACGTGCCTGGACACCACAAATTTATTCATAATATGGTGGCAGGAGTTGCCAGCCACCAACACGCACTAATGGTTATAGCAGCTGACGATGGGCCTATGCCGCAAAGTCGAGAGCACCTTGAAATACTGCGTTTAATAGGCGTTACAGAGGGCACAATTGCCCTTACCAAATGCGACCGAGTGGATGAAGCTCGCATTGCAGTCTGCCTAGGTGAGATAAAAAACTTAGTTGACGCAAGTTTTTTAGAAAACGCGGCAGTTTTTCAAACGTCTACTGAAAACTCAGCGAGCACGGCGACTTTACTGACTCATTTACGCGCTAGAGCTAACCCCCAAAATACTGAGCAGAATAAAAAACCATTCAGATTAGCCGTCGACAGATCTTTTACTGTCAAAGGCGTAGGGCTCGTGGTCACAGGCACCGTGCACAGCGGCACGGTTGAAATAGATCAGCAACTAATTCACTACCCAAGTGGTAAAAAAATACGTGTTCGCGGTGTTCGTGCACAAGACAAAGAGGTTCAGCAATCAAACCCAGGCGATAGATGCGCCCTGAATATTACCGGCATTGAAGAAGTTGAGCGTGGCGACTGGATTACACAAAAACCCACTGCGGGCTATAAAAATTTAACGATAAGGCTGGAAGCCAACAAAGATTTCCCCCGAGCAATTAAAAGTTGGACACCAATACACATCTATCATGCAACCAGCCATAGCACGGGGAGATTGGCCACTTTACACAACCTAGACCCAGACACCTTAATTGCAGACATCCTTTGTGACGAAGCTCTGGCCTGTCATCAAGGCGACAGAATTATATTACGCGATCAAAGTTTGGATTTAACTCTTGGCGGCGGCAAAGTCTTATATGCAGATAACGACAACCGAAGTCGTAGAAACGATGCAAAGCGGCTGACCAAGCTCAGAGCGCATACCAACAGCAACCCAGAACAATGCCTGGACCAATTACTAAATGAAGGCCCCACCAACTTGTCAGAATTCGCTGACTTCTGGCATTTGGGCGATGAGCAATTCCAAGCGATATGCAGAGCAAAAAATCTTCATCAGGCTGGCGATATGGCCATCACTGAAAAACACTGGTTAAAACTTAAAACTACCGTTATCGACTTTATAAACAATGCAAAAAACGAGCAAGGTTTAAAAGAAAACGAATTCGAGCAAGTGCCTGCCCTCTTTAGGCAAGTTCTACTGAATGAATTGGTCAGCGAAAAAGCGATGGAATACACCGGCGGCGTTTATAAATTACAAGGAGCAAAAATAGATTTGCCCGCCCCACTGCTCAATTTATGGGAACGATTAGAAAAGATTCTCAATGCCAAACAGCCTCCCAGCACTGGCGACCTTTCGAAATCCATGCGCAAACCACAGCAAGATTTAGAGCGAAGCATGAACGAATTGGTCAAGCGAGGCCTATTGGTCAATATCGCTAACCACCGCTATTATCTACCCAGGCAGTTACTAGAAATTGCGGTCGACATAAAATTATTGACCGCAAGCAACCCAGAGACAAAGGCCTTCACGGTAAAAGAATTTCGCGACCATACCGGTATCGGCAGAAATGTAGCCATAGACGTACTGGAATATTTCGACGGCAAAGGCTTCACGCGCAGAAAAGAAAACCAACGCATAGTTCTCGGCACTTACCCCTAATGACAGCTCATCTCATAATTAAAAACAGATCCAAGGAGAAACACTTTGACTAACACGCAGCTCTGGGAAGAAAATTTAAGCCTCCAAAGAAAATCCTTGAACATTAGCTTCCGCGGCAATGACTTTTCTGCAAATCTGGTAGCGCCCGCTGCTGAACTTGGCCCGCGCCCACTAGTCATTGTAATCCACAACTACCAAGGGCTTAAGTCTTTTGATGTAGATGTCGCCGAATACTTAGCTAGAGTTGGCTTTGTTGGCCTCGCGATAGATATGTATGGAGCAGATGTACCACAGGGTGAACGCGACTTTCCAACCGAACCCAGTAAAATTCAAGGCTTCCAAAACAAATGTTTCAAAGCCATGGTACGACTAGACCACGACCACGAATACTTCCGCGGTTTGTTAAGTGCATGGATTGACGCAGGCCTGGCCGAGGCATCCGTGGAGTCCCAAACACCACCTGCAGCTATCGGCTATTGCTTTGGCGGCATGGCAGTTATTGAGGGCGTTCGCGGCGGACTCAACTTGTCTGGCGTAGTATCCTTTCACGGACTACTACAAACCGGCGAAGACCCAAACCCCGCTCACTACGGAGCAGAGCGACCCGCGTTAAAGCTAAGCCCCAACAACTACAATACCAATACCATTATCGTCATTGAAAATGGCGCGGACGACCATTTGGTATCAGATGAAAGCAAGCAACGCTTTTTCGCAGAAATGGAGGAGGCAGGCGTAGATTGGAGCTTTCATCACCATGCAAAAACCCCGCATGGCTTTGCGCTACCACCACGACTAGGACCACCTGGACGCCTGCACGACGCAGCAGACAGGCGCTCAACACAAAATATGCTGAGCCTGTTCAAGGAAATATTCCCACACGTCGCCCAAACCCCAGTGAGTACCAATGCTTCGGGCACGCATATCCCCATATAAGCGAAAGAACTCAGACCCCGATGTCCCTCCCAAAGGGGGCTTTCTCTCAAATGAAAATTAGTGATGAAAGCTCGTAACTACTTTTATCAAAATCTATGCAAAATTTTTAGAAATGAAAAACAGTTCTAATAGGATGAACATAGCCAGAGGTCGGTCTTAAGGCGTACAATCTTGCGTGGAAGAGCGTCGATCCCGGTGGGTCGCGCGGCCTTCAAAGCCGTTGAGGCGCGAATACGTGCTTGGTGGGTTCGACTCCTACCTCTTCCGCCATATTTGATAAGTTTGCCTATTTATCAATAAGTTCGATTACTCGGCTACGGCATCATCGTTTTATCAGTAGGATCCGATGCTACTTGCATTAATTTGCTGGTGAAACATGGTGATGCGCTATCTTCCATTCCCCGCTGTCCTTAACCAAGACCATCGAAAACCAAGCAGTGTCGCTATTGGCCTGTTCACGGGGCGGTGCAATATCGAAAAGGCGGATAAAACTTGCGACTGCTACATCCCCGTAGACTCTCACCAAAGGGTCTTCGATTCTAACGATCATCTCTGGCTCACCACCCCATGTCTCTAAGAGCGCGTTGTATCGGAGAAGCTGCACCGCAAGATTTTCGGCTTGATTGCTTTGTCTAATTCCACCACCAATCTGCACTCGATCGTCCCTTACAAGCTCGGCTTGCGCGGCCAGGTCGTGCTCTAGCTCCGCCCACTTTTCTATAACGGCCAAAACATCAGAAACATCAGAAACATCACCTCGATCTGGAGAG
>CAJWNY010000129.1 GCA_913043815.1 uncultured Gammaproteobacteria bacterium | reverse complement strand
TATTTTGGTCCAAGAACAAAAGAATATAGAGGGATTCTGTGCGCCGATTTGTAATTTCTCATTCTATTTCAATAAGTTAAGTGCTACTTACTACTACTTGCCCTACCGACGCTAAAATCCCTAAGTGCTTGTATCGACTACTTATTTTATTTTACTTATATTCTGAGTGTGCCACTGGCACACTACGCAAACCGGTATGCACCATGGTTCTTTTTACGGCTTACCGCAGCAACATTCTTGCTGCTATTGTTCCTGGGATTGCCGTCTTTATGGTGAGCGTCTTTTTTGCCACGTTTCTTAACCTTGCTTTTGCCAGGGCAGCTATCTCGCGGCTACATACGACAGCGAACATATTCTCCACCGGGAAACGCTGGAGAGTATCGCGGAAAGATTAACGAAGGGCTTCTTTGGCTCGCCACCGTCTGCACATCTAATGTGGAACCTAATAACCTGCCCGAGCGGAGGTATGCCATTAGAAAGCTCATTTAGGTAATATGTCAGTGCATACGCAATCCGGCGATGGTTACAAAGCGCCAAAGACCAACGCACAGAAATCGCTGTCTAAATGAACGAAAGGTGTAGGAGATAACCATTCGTTTCAAAGCTACGCTGCGACCTTCTTGAACATTCCGCCGACCATCTCAAGAACTCTTTGGCGAGACATAAATTTTGTGATCATAAATAAAAACCGGTTTTTACCGCCGCAAAGAATATACTGTTTGTTCTTCTCGAATGCCTCTAAACATTCAAGAGCGACCTCATGAGAGGTTTGCATACCAGTGCCACTTGTGGACCCCTCTCTATATCTCTGACTAAGTTTTTCTGATTTCTCTGTCGCGACTTTGGCAAATTCTGATTCTGTACCGCCAGGCAAGAGCGCCATGACTTTGATCCCTTGGTCTCTATATTCGTACCGAATCGCCTCTGAAAACATTAAAACGTATGCTTTTGAGGACGAATAGACACTCGCATAAGGAATAGGTGAAAGCGACGCCATCGATCCAACGTTGATAATGCCCCCGCCCCCTTGAGTTACCATGTCCGGAATGAATAGATGACAGAGATCGGTTAGAGTGGTGACATTAAGTTGCAACATTTTGGAATAGTCGTCTCTCTCATGGCTCGTAAGGTTTCCCCAACGCCCATAACCGGCATTATTGATAAGAATATCAATGTTGATTCCTGCAATTTTGACTTGATCGTATAGCTTCATCCCCGAACCAGGAAGTGACAAATCTTCAACAAAAATGCGCACAGCTCCTCCCGCATCTGTGATTTTTTGAGCAAGAGCTTCCAGTTTATTTCTGCTTCGCGCAGTAATGAGTACTTCAGCTCCTCTTTTTGCTAACTCTTCGGCCAAGGCGTAGCCTATGCCTGTGGAAGCTCCAGTAATTAAAACTTTTTTTCCTTCGTAGATAGACATCAAATAATTTCCCAAGCTGCTGTGTTAATTATAAATCGTGTGTTCTTGTCTCAAGCTATCGAGGCAGAAAACTTAGAGGACCAATGGTCCTTAAAATAAAGGACTTGTGGTCTCTTGTAAACCAGTGCGTTAGAATTTCACTATGAAAACATTCGCAAAAGCATTTTCGACAGTTGGAGCTGACAGCAGGTGGAGCCGTGCTCGACGACCAGAGCAAAAACAAGTCCGCAGAGAAGCGATCCTCTTAGCTGCTCGCGACCTTATCGACAGAGAGGGTGTTGATCGCACAACATTGTCGGACATTGCCAGAAGAGCCCATATTTCGAAGACGAATTGCTATCGCTACTTCGAAAATCGTGAAGCGATTTTGCTTCAAGTTGTTCTGGAAGAAACCCGCGATTGGACAGATGCTATTGTTGATGGTCTCTCTCGGCTTTCTGGGAGCGGAGATTTTGGAGCTGTTAGTGAACTGTTGGTGCGTGAAACGCTGAATCGACCAAGGCTCTGCGAGCTAGCAAGTGCGATGTGGACTGTCTTGGAACAAAATGTCAGCGTTGAGGTGCTTGCTAATTTTAAATATGAGTTCCGAAAAACGGCATCGCAGTGGACTACTTCTTTAATCAAAGCGCTCCCAAGTTTGTCTGAAGACCAAGCAAAGCAGTTTTCGCTTTTCTTTTTGTTGTTCGTTGCGAGTGCATGGTCAGCCTGTAAACACTCTCCAGTACTGGATCAGTTATTGATGCGAGAGGAATTTGCCGACACGAAGGTGGACTTAGATTCCACTTTGTCCACACATACACTAGCCTTGTTAAAAGGCCTTACGATTCCGTAAGCATCCCGTTTACATGCCCGTTGATGCGGATCTGAGTGTGCCAGAGTCCACCGCGCTTTCGTATTGTTGCCGTTGTGCCGTATGTGTGCCTGAGACTCTCATCTTACTGAAAAATATAGGAAAATCAAGGACTTACATGTATGGCGGAGAGAGAGGGATTCTCACCCCGGATGACGAGGGACATTTATTTCTATGGGCAGTGGGCCACCTCCGCACGCGCGAAGGAACGAAAGTGCCAAATAGTTCAGGGGGTACTTTTGGGGGTATATATGAGTTAGATATTTATCTGGCATAGCTGTGCTGGCCTTAAGAGCGACTTATCAAGTCCACCCGTCCCGACCAATTCAACAGGCTTTGAAAACTAACAAAGGCAAAAAATAAAGCAAAAAGTGCGGTGGCCCGTTCAATCCGGCTGCCGCTTTTACTGCTCAGGCGCAAAGAAATTTACTCTGCGCGCTTACGCCTCGTTTTTCTTACCCACACTCGCACTCTCATTCTCTTTGCCTTGTGGGCCAGCTGGCGGCCGTGCCATTGCTTCAAGCCAGGTGCGTACAATTCTTGTCACACGGGTATCTAGTTCGCTTGTCTTAATGCCCAGTCGCTTGGCGTAGGGTGCTCGAAAAATTTGATAGCCCCGGAGTAGGGCGTTAACTGCCACTTGCAGTGCTTCAAGATCATGGGCGCGATCAATGTCGCCGTTAATGACCTCTTGACGTAGTTGGCTGATCGCGGGCTCAAACAAGGGCATTGGATCCACCGTCTCATCACCGTCAATGACCAGTAATGCGCGTAGTTCACTGTCACGAGTATTGTCTCTTACCAAAAAATGCCGGAGGCGAGTTTCTATAAACGTCCGAGATTTTGCCTTGGCTGCCAATGCGCTGGTGATGCCTGCGAATTGATGGCTGATGGCTGCGCGTAATAATTCTTGTCTTGAGCCGAAGTAATGGTAGATGTTGCCTGCGCAGGCGGATTAGAGGTAAACCCAGACACAAATCGTTGCCCAGACAATGACGCCGTGGTGAGCTTGAGCGATTGCAGTTACAGCGCCAACACGGGTGATGCCCAGTTGCGTACCGTTTGGACAGACCCGAAGTTTAAAGCCAGCGAGCGTGCTTTTTATTACACCCGGGCGTTAGAAAATCCTACCTGCCGCTGGAATACTTGGGATGCGATCCGTGCAGGCACAGTGCCGCGGGCAGATTTAGCCGCCACCTTGCAGGAGCGCGCTTGGTCGTCACCCATCCACTACGTTCCATAGTGCATTGAGGTGGTTCTTTATTTTCGCTTCATTGTGATTGCCGGGGCCAGAGTGGATCCGAATTTATAGAAGTAGATATTTATGAAAATGAATATTGTAATTTAGCGACTGCAAACCAAAAATTTTGCGATAATGCTGAGCCCGCTAGATGAG
>CAJWNY010000128.1 GCA_913043815.1 uncultured Gammaproteobacteria bacterium | reverse complement strand
CTGGATTTCAGCCGTCTACAATATACGAACTGATCTCTAAGGGTAAGTTTCCTGCACCATTCAAATTAATACCCGGAGGTAGAGCTGCCGGATGGTTTGAAACTACAATCGACGACTGGATGGCAAAGCAAGCTGAACGTTCCCAAGTCAGAAATCCAAAGTAAAACTCACAGCGCGATCTACGTTCCAACGGTTAAGGATATCATATTTTGATATCCTGCCACCCAACCAAAACAGTTTAGCTTAGACCCGAGAGGTTTACAGATGAAAAAATCACATACTGTGTCAGATCCAGATATGGCACATCACAACCTTGCAGTCGCACTCAACTTGGCTTCTTTAAAGTTACCCGTATTTCCCTGCTTAGCCAAGCCAAAAGGCGATAAAAAAACTAAATCACCACATACACCTCAAGGTTTCTACGCCGCCACTACTAGTAAGGAACAAATTAAAGAATGGTGGAAAAAATGGCCTGATGCTTTGGTGGGGTTACCGACCGGTTCTACAACCGGTCTGTCAGTTGTAGACGGCGATATAGACCGAAAAACAGGCAAGCCAGCCGGCGAACAGCAAATTATGGAAAATAATCTATCACACCCTCAGGCAGTACTAATTCGGACACCAAGCGAAGGTGTGCACTTGATATTTTCTTACTTAGCAGGAGCGAAGACTTCTTCAGGGAAAGTAGCCAGCCACATTGATACGCGCGGCGATGGCGGTTACATTATAGCGCCCGAATGCATCATGCTAAACGGGTCCCAATATACCTACGAAAGCCGCAGGCTTGCTGAGGCATTAAAAGCCAACGACCTCCCCCCATATCCATTGGTAAAGGTCGAGCAAGCCACTGCGCGTGAAAAAGAGCGTAAGAAGGCAGCTAAGCTGGCAAAAAAACCGACCTTAAATTCGGGTTCTATATCCGATTTTGGGAAAGAAAGAGCTACCGATGCGGAAACATTAGAGGCTACTAGAACAGCTTTGGCAATCGCACCCAACATGCTCATACGTGAAGATTGGGTAAAATTGGCGGCCAGCCTACGCGCCGGATTTGAGCATAGACTGCGGAAAGACTTCATTGCCTTCTCGTGCCGTTACACTAAGGGTGATTGCACCACAGCAGAAGCAGAGCATGTTTGGAACAGCACCATACCAAACACAGTTACCACTATTGCACCCGCGCTCGCTTTGCTGAAAGCAGAAATAAATGAAGAAGCTTGGAAAGCACTGTGGCGCCAAGTATTGAGCAGTCGGGATCACAGCAAGCAGGTCGCAAAGACTGGAACAACAAATGATGCAGACCACGCAAGTGTATCAGTACAACAGAGTGACCCAGTCGACCTTTGGGACTCCTTTGATCCGCCAGAAATACCTATGGGTCTTTTACCGGAAATAATTGAGCAGTTCGCCGTATTAAACGGAAAGCAAATGGGCGCTGATCCGGCAGGGCTTGTGGTTGCTGCACTGGTGACCTGTGCAGCAGCCATTCCTGATAAAGTACAGATTAAAATCAAGCGTCACGATAAGTGGAAGGTAAGTGCACGCTTATGGGCCGCACTGGTAGGTCCCCCGTCAGCTAAGAAAAGTCCAATAATATCTAAGGCAACCGAACCTCTGTGCAACCTAGATATCAGCATGATGCGCGCTTGGCAAAAGCGTGTCCAGAAGTATGATGCGCTTTCGAAAGAGGAAAAGAAGGGAAAGCAACGCCCACCTCAAACGCGCCTGAGAATCGAGGATGCGACCATAGAGGCAACCCAGCAAGTGCTGGCGGGTAGTCCTTGGGGCGTACTACTTTTGCAAGATGAACTCAGTGGCTTCTTTGGCGCTATGGACAAATACAACGCAGGTAAGGGCGCACAGGCTGATCGGGCTTTCTGGTTGCGTAGTTTTGATGGAGGCCAATACGCAATAAACAGAGTTACCCGGGGTGCAACTGTTATAGAAAATTTATCTGTCTCTATGCTTGGAGGGATACAACCAGAGCCACTAATCAAGATTGCAGGTGATGCAGCAGACGATGGTTTGTTACAGAGATTGTTTCCTATCATGTTGCGCACCGCCTCTGTCGGGCGAGATGAACCTATGCCACAAATCAATGATCGATACAAAAATCTAATTTCTTTTCTACGTGAGATTTCTCTACCCGGAATTCTAAAAACGGAGTTTCTTGAATTCGATGATGGCGCTCAGGTTATTAGGCGCAATTTAGAAGCCAAGCACCTCGAACTTCAATCTTTGGAAACTATCAACCGAAAACTTGCTAGCCATATAGGCAAATATGATGGGCTTTTTGCGCGCCTTTGCATAGTCTGGCAATGCGTTGAACATTCAGAATGTGTTGTCACGGCTGACAGCAACAAAGAGTTACCAGCTTTGGTCACAGAGGCCACTGCAAAGCGCGTTGCAGACTTTCTTCACTATTTTCTGCTTCCACACGCTTTGGCCTTCTACAGCGGCGTTCTTGGGTTGTCTGACGATCATGACCGGTTGGCATCAATCGCTGGCTATATTCTGACCCACAAGCTGGACCACATAACAAACCGTCATGTTCAGCGTGGCGATCGTACAATGCGTGGACTAAAAGAATATGAAATTAGACCGTTAATGGAACAGCTAGCGGCACTGGGATGGTTGGACAGAGTAGAAGCGAAACGTCCCTCACTGCCACCACATTGGCAGGTGAACCCAGCAGTTCATAAAAAGTTTGCAGAACGTGCTGTGCGAGAAGCAAAGCGCCGCAAGGAAACACAGAAAATGATGAGCAAACTTTCAAAGAAATGGCCATAAATTCTGTCACCATTGTCCCTTGCGCGTACGTTACAGGGACAAAAAGATCTATGTTTTTATATTGGGACAAATCTCTATGTCACGCGCGTAAGGGACAATGGTGACAGAAGTCAAAAACGAAAATTTGGTAATATGCTATAACTTGAAAATGCCACAGGTACCCTAGACCTCTCAATCCTTTAACCATCGGGGTTATAAACCGGACACCAACACCCCCCTTTTCTTTCGGACCTTAGACGCAACCTTCGCACAGGGTTTAGCGCATACGGTTACCTCCAAAAAATATTATAAAAAAAATTACATAAAGCGCCCTAGCTCTAGCGGTTTCATAGAAATTGTGGTACTATAATACCTCATGAAAGGTGATATTATGAAGTTAACAAAAGGCAACGTAACTATCGGGATTCAAACACGTTTCGGGCCCAACTGGCCGGGCAAAAGATGCCTCGCAAAGACACGTCGGGGCACTGAGTGCCAAAGAGCTGCATATAAGAACAATGGCCGCTGCAGACTCCATGGCGGTCTATCTACAGGCGCTCGGACTCCAGAGGGCTTACAGCGCATTTCAGAGGCTAATATTAAACATGGGCGACAAACAAAGGATAAGCTTGAAGCCCAGCGCCATGCAGCAGAGGTCGGGCGTCGGGTTATGGGTGAGCTAAAGAGACTTGAGCGGCAGCTCGTAGATGCAGGACTTATGCCTGAAGATGCCTAAAACACCGCTAAGCGGATGATTTTGGGCTCGCCTTAAAGTACTTAAATGAGTTTTCTGATGTCGTTCATAAAAATTAAGGAGGAACCAATGGGACGTTAAGTTTGTCTGAAAATGCCGAATTAAAAGCATAATACCCATTATTTGTTTAACGTTGGTATTTGATGAATGGTGTTAAGTTTCCTATTCTGTCATATAACTGCCTTGCAGTTTTATTAAACTCTTCAGTTAACCAATACACATTA
>CAJWNY010000127.1 GCA_913043815.1 uncultured Gammaproteobacteria bacterium | reverse complement strand
ATCGACTGAGGCTTGATTATCGTCGCTGGCTAAGCCGCCAGCCTCGGTTATGGACAGATGATACTCATACCGTTGTGGTCTTCATTAATGCCGTCAGTACCGTAATAGTATGACGGGTAAATTCGTCTAGTCGAATAAAATGTGATTTGTTGCGAAGCTTCTGGATTCCTATTGTTTGAGCAAAAAATAAAGCTCTCGTTCAGCCAGTTGGTTAACCCGTTTTTTTGAAGCGTAGATAAACGCGATTTCTAAACCTACGCCAACGTACTTCTATATCAGCATAGTCTTGGGGTAGTAGGCTAATGACTATCTACCGCAGGCCGCGATCGTAGTTACCAAACGCCACCGCGCATTGCCCTAATTACTGCGTAAAGCGCAGATGGTGACGGTTCTAGCGGCTAAGGATGTGCCGAATATTGTTGCTCATGCGGCAGGGTACAATATTGCCCCAGTGCGTTAGATTATCGCGCCGTTCCACGCGTTGTAAAAAGATTATCTATTCAGGTAGCGCCTTATCGGCGCGCTGAATTATTAATTGCGATTTATAGCTTGTAACCGCGACTCCTCCTAGCATGCCGATGGTTATCATTGCTGTAACCTGTCCAGCGATAGTGGGTAAGAATTTAAGCGGTGGTGAGCATCAGTGGGTGCAGGTTTTTTCGCAAACGAGTGACTAAAAAAGGCGCGGGCGCCTTGGTAGCTGTTTCTGTCCTTTTCCGAGTCTCGTTTTATGCTTCGCGGAAGTGGTAGGGCTTTGACGACAGCTCTTATTTCACTTTTATTTGTCGACTGTATCGACTGCTGTATCTAAATATTTGTTTATCCAACAAATGGTAGCCAACTAAACCAACCTTTTTTTTCTGCTTTCGTTGGACTTTCTGCTGTGGAATTGACTGCTCCTCGTGTTGGCGCTTCGAAGCCCTCTGGGTATTCTATTTTGATCGGGGGTGGCACATCGGGGCTATTCAATAGGCCCAAGCTCATGATATTTGCCCAAGATCGATCTCTGTTTCGAATACGAGTTTCAAGTATCAAATTGCCAGCATTATCAAAATCTCTGTACTCGGGATGGTTGGCCGCAAGTACTCTTAATGCTCTGTTTGCCTCTTCTTTAAGGCCTAGCCTCCAGTTTGTTTCGACCAGCGTGGCCAGTGCGTCCGCTCTAGCAGGGCTATCTGGATAATTTTCTAGTACGTAACTGGCTCGATTAGCCGCTGCAATATAAGCGCCACGAGTGAGGTAGTAGTTGCCAATCTCAATTTCGGATTCAGCCAAGATACTTCTCAGTTGTAGCATCCTCTGCAATGCATCTGGTGCATACTGGCTGTTGGGAAAGAGAGTTAATAATATGCCAAAATCTGTATAGGACTCGTTCAGTGGACCCATTTCTTTCTTCGCTGGCGGCGCTGACACCAATTTGTCTAGTATTCCAGGATCATTTTTGTAAGCCGCTAACGCGCGTAGGTAGTAGGCATAGTCCACACTGTTATGGCTTGGGTGTAGGCGTATGAATCGATCTGCTCCAGCCCGAGTGGCTTCTGTATCTGAAGTCATGTAATGGGCGTAGATAAGCTCGAGTTGAGATTGCTCAGCGAAACGTCCAAATGGAAATCTAGCTTCCATGAGTTCTAGTTGCTCTATGGCTAAAGAGAAGTTTGAGCTGCGCAGCGAACGTTGGGCTTGACTATAGAGTTTTTGCTCTGTGGTCTCTATAGCCTCAATGTCGACATCCTCATCCTCATCGGAGCCCAAAAATGGGATTAGGCTGCAGCCTCCTAGCAGGGTTGCGAAAAGCAATGTTGTAGCTGCTGAGAAAAATCTCAATCGAGTGTTCTCTGGTTGTGTTTTATCGAGCAAAATGGAACTCCATTTTTGATAGTCGTTTTATCGCCAATATTGGTCGGTCTATAAAGATCGCTATTCTTACCGAATTCGGTAGGGTTGCAAACAAATGAATAATATAAATATAGAAAGCGCCAGCCAAATTAATCAACAGACACCTGTTCCTTTGGAATACGGCGGTCAGCGCTTCGACAAGGTAGCTGCGCGCCTATTCTCAGAGTTTTCTCGTGCCGAGTTGACAAGGTGGATAGTGGAGGGCGATTTAACGCTAAATGGAAAAACTACGAAGCCAAAGACGACTGTTTGGGGCGGAGAGATTCTGGCACTGGATACCTTGCGTGAAATTCGTGAGGCCTGGGACAAGGCGGAGCCCGTGGAGTTCGAGGTCGTTTATGAGGACGAAGACATACTCGTGATCAATAAGCCGGTCGGTCTCGTTGTGCATCCGGGCGCCGGTAATCCATCAGGTACGTTGGTCAATGGTTTGTTGCATCATCGCCCCAGTCTCAGCGAGTTACCCCGCGCCGGCGTTGTCCACCGTCTGGATAAAGATACAAGCGGCGTTATGGTCATTGCAGGGAGTCACAAGGCTCAGCGTCGTTTAGTGGAGGCTATCCAAGAGCGCGCGGTAGAGAGACGTTATATGGCTATCTGCGAGGGCGTAATGGTGGCGGGGCAGGACGTTGACAAACCGATTGGTCGCGACCTTAAAGTGCGCACCAAACAAGCTGTACGAGACGATGGCAAACCAGCTTTGAGTCAAATTCGCGTGCGCGAACGTTATCGTAGCCATACATTGGTTAATGTTAAGCTTGGCAGCGGGCGCACCCATCAAATTCGGGTGCATATGCAGAGTATTGGCTTCCCTCTAGTGGGAGACAGTCGGTATGGCTGTCGCCGCATCATCCCAAAAGGTGCGGATCCTGAAACTATTGCGGTTTTGCGTAATTTCGATCGCCAAGCTCTGCACTCGGCGAAGCTTGCGTTTGCCCACCCCCAAACCGGAGAACTGATGAAATTTGCCGTAGCACCTCCGGAGGATTTTAGTCAGCTAAATGACACTCTGGCTGCGGATGCCCACTGAACCGACTTGGTTGCGCGCTTGCTGGCCCAGTACAACTAAGCAAGGTGTTTTAGGGTTTACAACTACTCGCCACGGCGGCAGCAGTTCTGGCGCTTTTTCGAGCAATAACATTCGTTTCGATATCGGTGATGAGGCAGCGGCAGTGGCTGCCAACCGCGTTGAGTTATTAACCGCTATTAATCACCAACTCGCCTATGCTACCGGTGTTTTCGAGGCATTGCCGGTCAGCCTTCAATGGTTAGATCAGGTGCATGGAAGTCAGTGTGTCTATGTTGATGAGCACTCGATTAACGACACGCCAGAGGCTGATGCCGCCTGGACGGATAAGCCCGGCATAGGCATTGCCATACAAACTGCGGATTGCGTACCTATTTTGATTGCTGATCAGGGTGGGGGTATTGTCGGAGCAGTTCACGCAGGCTGGAGAGGGGTGGCGGCAAATATAGTAAATAATTTGGTGGTTTCTATGCCGGCCAAACCGAAGGATTTGATGGCTTGGATCGGTCCCTGTATAGGTCTTAGGCAATTTGAAGTTGGCGAGGATGTCTGGTCTGTGATGATGTCTATGTTTCCGGAGGCTGTGCACAAACATCCTAGCGACCCTTCAAAGCGCCTCATAGATTTGGCACTTATTTCTCGTTGGCAATTACAGCAATGTGGGGTTGGATCTATCAGCGCAGCGAATATTTGCACTTATGCCTCCGCAGATTTCTATTCTTATCGTCAAGCGTGTCATGAAGAATTGCTCAACTCCGACTCAACTTTGGGGCAAGTTGGTAGGATGGCTTCTGTCGTTGTTTGTAATTCTAGTTTAACCAACGAATAAGCGAGATTTACGTTAAACAAAGCGCTGTTAATTGGCTTTTAAAGGGCGGCGATGAGGGGTAAAAAAGCCGCCCTAATTAACCAGTTTGACATGCTGCCGCGGAATCACAAGAATAG
>CAJWNY010000126.1 GCA_913043815.1 uncultured Gammaproteobacteria bacterium | reverse complement strand
CCTCGCCACCAACCTCTCGTGTTTTCCTTCTAGGCCCTCAGTCGTCTATCATCTGGTTCGTTTAGAAGAATTATTGGAAACTAGCCTTGACTCAATGGATGACCGAACACTGGCTAGCAATGGTCCTATTGCTGACTTACTCACTGCTGCTGATACACAACGCATACATAGGCAGCAAGACCAGTGTAGGGCTAGACGACTTCTACGTTGGCGGTCGCAAAATGGGTGGGCTTGCTATTGGCATCTCCTTCTTTGCCACCTTTGCATCCACCAACAGCTACATTGGACATGCGGGTAAGGGCTATACCTATGGGCTGGCATGGATGGCTATGCCGCTTATGCTCATTCTCTTCACCTACATTACTTGGCGCTGGATTGGCCCAAAGACGAGGCGCTTGGCGGCTAGATTTGACGCGCTGACGTTGCCTGACTTTCTTGCTAGTCGCTTTCTTAGACCCCTAGAAGGCAAAGGAGTAGCGCAAAAACACCCTCTGCTTATTGTTTCGGGTCTCATCATTGTGTTCTGTAGCTTGCTCTACTTGGTCGCCATCTTTAAAGGCGTAGGGCATCTATTTGAGCGTTTTTTTGATGTGCCCTATGAAGTGGCCATTGGTATCGCGCTTGTCATTGTGATGCTCTATACCAGCGTCGGCGGCTTTGTTTCAGTGGTGCGCACGGATGTCATTCAAGGTGTGTTAATGATGGTGGGCGCGGTCACCATCTTCTACTTCGTTACCTCTGCTGCGGGCGGTGTGGGCGCTTTAGTGGATTTGAGCGAGATGCCCTCTAAAGATTTTCTCTTTGACCTAAATGGCGGTATTCCTTTTGTTGTGCTGCTGGGTATTGCCCTCTCAGGTTCGTTAAAACTGATTGTTGATCCGCGGCAAACTTCCAGATTTTATGCGCTTAAAGACGAGGCATCGTTGCGCCAAGGTATGTGGGCGGCGGTGATAGGTCTAACCATTGTGCAGCTTTGTTTATATCCGGTTGGTATATACGCGCACCTGCTGATGTCTGGGGTCACTGATACCGATTTGATTATTCCAACACTGGTTAACGACCCTTCAGTTTTCCCAATCTGGGCAGGGGATTTTTTGTTTATTGCCATTATTGCAGCGGCAATGTCTTCCATGGACAGCGTGCTGTTAGTGGCGGCGTCGACGTTTTATAAGAACCTTATTCAGCCCTTCAAGCTGGCTAGCGCACAAATATTCCCCTTAGCTTGGACTAGGGCCGCGGTTTTATTGCTTGCGGTCATATCTGCTGGGTTTGCATTGAATCCGCCAGGAGACATTCTCGCCATTACCATTTTTTCTGGCAGTTTATACGCAGCCTGTTTTTTCCCCGCCGTGGTTTGTGGCTTGTACTGGCAAAAAGGCAGTGCGCTAGGGGTGTTGGCTTCTATGGTGGTAGGCGTAATGACATTGCTCGCGTGGATAGGTTCTGGTATGAGCAACATACTGCACGAAGTTTTCCCGGCGCTCGCAGCGTCGCTGCTGGTTTACGCGGTTGTCGCACTAACGAGCGACGATACTGTAGACCTAGAGCAGATGGTTGGGCTAGATTCGCCGTTGGACCAATTAATTAGTTAGGTCTAGCTATTTCTATCACCTGAGAGTTAACGGGTATTCGTTTCTACGGTTTTCTTGTCGAATCCATGACATCTCACCTACCCCGCAGGCTTTGCAATTTAATCCTTTGAAGGTTTGGTGCCCACCGAACGCGACCACCAAACTGCCAGTAGCCTAAACTGAACTAGGAGTATGCCAAGGGTTATCAGCATTATAGACAGCGTGGCAGCATTAAATGGGGCAAAAACCCACTCGTAGCTGCCATAGGCCAACAACATAGCGATGCTGCCGATAGCCAGTTGAAAGTCGCGCCAGCTTGCCGTTGTTTTGCCGGTAAAAAATCGCCGTTATCGCCGTCCAGACGGGCCTTGCGCATGGTGCTATGAGCAATCCAATTTATCGTCAATATCAGCACTGCCACCAAGACCATCCAAGGGCCAACGAGCTGCACTGTTAACATTTGAATGATTGAAAACTGTATTAAGCCAACCGCAAAAGGCATAACAAATTCTTGCATTGAAGGCACCCAGACAAATCTCGTTACGTTGGTCGCGTAGGATACCCAGACTAAAATAGTGCCAATTAGGGTGATCAAAACCTGTAGCCAAGGCAGCAGCGCTTCCCAAGTCAATGCAAATAGATAGGGTGTTTCGACAATAAAAGACCAAAGTAATGCTAGCGCAAATGCCTGCATTATGCAGAGAAGTGTAAGCACTAACGCGGAAACGTTATGTTTTACTCGGCTGGTGATGTCTTGCATGGAGAACACCTTTCTTGAGGGTGCGGGTTTGGGTGACTGGAGTTTAACAGGTGCTGGTCAGAGACAATGTTTGGGCGTTTGTGTTTTCAAGGCCCGCAGCGAGTTTTGTCGTCGCTGAGCTAGCAATCGCACTTAAACTAATTGTGCCTAGACGATTCGGCGCCCTTATTGTGTCAAGAGTGCCGAATTTTTCGCGAACTATGTCTAGACAGCTATGCGCTCGCTTCTTCAGTTACCCGCTTAATGCTTGGGCGCTCGGCCAGGTGCTCCATCAGTCCCGCGATCTGCGGGTAGTCGGCCAGTATGTCTTTATTAAACATCTTCTTGCCAATGGTTGAGGCCAAACCAAACGAGTAGTAGGTGTACAGATCAGCAATACTGAATGTGTCACCGGCGGCGTATGGGTTACAAACCATCAATTGCCCAACAGCCTGCATGCCTCTATCCAAGTCCTTTTCCGTGCTGGCTTTGGTTTCATCGCTAACCGGTGTATTGAACAATGCCTCAGGCAAGCAGCGTCTTGCTACGAGTTCTACATTTAATTTGATATGGCAGGCAAGTTCTACAGCTTTGGCCGCTGCAAATGGATCAGCTGGCATCATAGAAGGTGATGGTTGCAACCGCTCTAAATAGTCAATAATCGCGAGAGATTCTGATATGTACTGGCCATTTACACCAATCGAGGGCATTTTCCCCATGGGTGTTCTAGATAGGTTGTCGTCTTTTTGGGTGGGCGGTGCTTTAACCTCTTCAAAGTCTAAGTCTTTTTCAATGAGTACAGCTTTTACTAAGCTGTAATAGTTGCTCATTCGTAGTCCGTATAACTGGATCATAAATATCCCTCAAGTTTCGTTTTATTTTGTGGGTCAAGTTTAACCGACTCAGCCTCGAATTTGCATGTACGGGTTAAGCGTTTAATTAAGGAGTTTTTTGCAATGTGCTTTCTTGGAATTTTTTTGAGAATAGGTTTTTAACCATTGACGACCGGTTTTTGGACTTATGAATAATTGTTGCCCTCTCGAGGATCAAGTTGCATATGATAGCGTCTTTGCGTCAAAAACCAGAAGAAAGTAGGATCCGAATCCATTGCAGTCCAAGATAGAAAACCTCAAAGAATTGTTGCAAGTGCACGAACGGGTATTGGTCATTTCTGGTGCGGGTATAAGCACCAACTCAGGCATTGGCGATTACCGCGATCAAAATGGTGATTGGAAAAGAGTTCAACCTGTTAAGCACCAAGCATTCATGGCCGGTCATGAATGGCGGCAAAGATATTGGGGGCGTAGCCAACTAGGTTATCCGTCGTTTTTGCAAGCTCAGCCCAACGAGGGCCATCGCGCGCTGGCGCAGTTGGAAAAACAAGACAGCGTGTTTGCCCTCATTACTCAGAATGTAGATCGTCTTCATCAAAAAGCCGGACAGCAAACTGTGATTGATTTGCACGGTCGCTTAGATCAAGTGATATGCACAGCCTGCGGCCGGTTAGAGGCGCGTGACGATATTCAACTTTGGTTAGAAGCCCATAACCCCAGCTTACAAGCCGAGAAGTTCGTGCCTGCGCCAGATGGCGATGCAGATTTG
>CAJWNY010000125.1 GCA_913043815.1 uncultured Gammaproteobacteria bacterium | reverse complement strand
CCCTCTCCTAATGCTTCGCCCCCAAGCAACCCGGCCATAACCCCGCCAATGGCTGAAGCCAAGAACCATAAACCAAACATCTGGCCTACATATTTCTTCGGCGAATAACGAGCAAACGCTGACAACCCAATCGGTGAAAGCGCTAACTCGCCCCAGGTCTGAAACAAGTATGTGAGCAACAGCCACTGCAACCCAATGGGCGCTGATTCTAGTGCTAGGTCCACCGCCACCAACATGATGAGAAAACTAATGCCCATAAAAACTAAGCCGATGACAAACTTCAAAGGTAAAGATGGGTCCAAATTTTGTCGGGCTAACTGAGACCACATGCCCGCAAAAATCGGGGCAAAGATCACTACATAGATTGGGTTAATAAACTGCACCCAAGAAACCGGCATGGTGAAGTCAAAGTAAGTGAGGTCGGTATAGTCTCTAGCAAAAATGTTAAGAGAACCGCCAGACTGATCGAACCCAGACCAAAAAGCCGCTGCCGCCACAAACAACAAAAATAATAAAGTGATGTTCTTTCTCTCTGTGACATTCAGCCCAGCAAAGAAATACAGGTAGATAAAGTACACGCCTGCAAGAGTGGTTAAGAAGTAAGCGAAATTCTCAGCAAACACTGTCGGCGCGACTGTGATCACTTCGGTTAAAACTAAAACAAACAAAAGCACGACTAACCCAAAGACGATCTGGGTAAAAGCCATCAACTTTTTGCGTCGTTCATCAGACATGGGGTTAGGCCGAGCGCCCGCATCACCCAACAAATGGCGATTACGCAGATACTGATAAACGCCAAAAATCATGCCCAATCCGGCTGCGCCAAAGCCCCAGTGCCATCCGACTTTTTCCCCCAGGTAACCGCAAATACCATAGCCGATAAGGGAACCGATATTGATCGACATATAAAAGATGGTAAATCCAGAATCTTGGCGCTCGTCGCCGTCGACATAAAGTTTGCCAACAATGGTAGAAATATTGCCTTTCAGTAACCCAGTGCCTAATACAACCAGCGCAAGGCCAAGGAAGAAAGAATGCTCAATGGGTACGGCTAGGGTTAAGTGACCCAAAGCGATAATTACAGCGCCGTAAAGTACAGCGCGTTGATGCCCGATAAGGTTATCGGCAACCCAGCCACCGGGCACCACCATAAAATAGACCATGCCCACATAGATACCGTAAATCGCTTGGGCTTCCATTTGTGACCAACCCAGCCCGCCATTTACACCAGTGACTACGCCGGTCATGTATAAAACCAGCAAGGCACGCATGCCGTAAAAAGACATGCGCTCCCACATCTCGGTCAAAAATAAAGTTTTGAGGCCAACAGGATGACCAAAAAATCCATGGGTAGAATCATTCATGCTCTTTTCTCACTTGTTGAGTAAAAGGAGGAAAGACACCCGCCTTCAGCATCATTGAAGGCAATGGCTTAGCCAGCACGTCTTGCAACCAAGACGCGATACGGAGTAGTTTCGATAGCTCTACCCCGTGCGTGATACCACCTCGGTTAAGCATATACACTAAATCTTCGGTAGCAATGTTGCCACTGGCGTTAGGAGCAAAAGGGCAACCGCCAATCCCACCGATACTTGCATCCAACACAGAAACACCAGCTAACAAGCTGGCATAAGCATTGGCTATGCCAGTATTGCGTGTGTCATGAAAATGCGCGCGCAATGGTATCCCACTTAACTGATCTTTTAATTGAGTAAAGGCGTCGCGCACCTGAGTGGGTACGGCAACACCGATAGTGTCAGCAAGGGCCAATTCCACTGGCCCGGCGTGAGCTAGTCGCTGCGCAGTATTGAGCAATTGCTTTAGGTCAACTTCGCCCTCAAACGGACAGCCAAAAGCGACAGCAATAGTGACTTGCACGGGGAATTTGGTTTGCACACCATCGCGAATCACCTCGGTGGCCATAGCCACTGCGCTGTCCACATTCAGGCCCTGATTTTTTAAGCCAAAGGTATCGGTGGCAGGTACCACTAGTCCCGCTTCATGAATTCGCTTCGAGTCTCTTAAACGCCGATAGCCGCGCTCATTAAGAATCAGCCCGGTATAACGAACATTATCTGCATCTGGCAACATGGCGCAAAGTTCTTCAGCGTCGGCCATCTGCGGAACACGAGTGGGATGGACAAAACTAGTGGCTTCTATTCGCCGACAACCGGCAGCGATAGCGCCCTCCACCAAAGTAAGTTTCTGTTCGGTACTAAGAATTACGTCTTCATTTTGCAAGCCATCTCTAGGGCTAACTTCCATAACTGTAACTGATCGCTGCATGATCTAACCCTCACCCATTTGTTTCACGCTATTTGCGTTTATGCAAAAATTTAAAAGCCTTCGCGCAAACTCACTGTTTTGTTAAATACTCCTGGCAGCTCCGAGTCTTTGCAGAAATAACCTTGGCGCTCAAACTGAAAATGCTGATCGTCCAAAGCTATAATTGCAGGTTCTACCATTGCGTGAAGTGTAGTCAACGACTGCTTATTGATGTCGTCAATAAAGGTCTTAGCAGATGGGCTAGGTACATTGAAAAGGCGGTCGTAATCTCGCACCTCCACCGCAACGCTTTGCTTAGCATCAACCCAGTGCACAACACCTTTGGGTTTTAACCCTGAAGTATCCTCTCCGCTTTTGGAATCTGGGAAATAGGTGCACTTCAGTTGCGCTACATTACCGTCGCCATCGTATTCGACTTCATCGCAACGAATAATAAAGGCATAACGCAGCCGAACAATTGCGCCTGGCGAGAGGCGTTTCCATTTACCCGGCGGATTTTCTGAGAAGTCTGACTGCTCAATCCACAACTCGCGACTGAAAGGTAATTTGCGCGAACCCAGATCTGCGTTTTGCGCATGCCAAGGTCCTTCAAGTTCAATGTCGTCCTGAAAGTTAGTCAACACAACTTTCAGCGGCTCTAGTACGCCCATACCTCGAGGTGCACTGGTTTCCAAATCTTTGCGAATGCAAAAATCTAAAAGGTTCATTTCAACTGTGTTGTCCTGCTTAGTAACGCCAATACGCGCGCAAAAATCACGAATCGCAGCAGCTCTAACACCTCGGCGACGCAGGCCAGCAATAGTCGGCATGCGCGGATCATCCCAGCCTGAGACTAATTTTTCGTCCACTAGACGGTGCAAAAGGCGCTTGCTCATCACCGTATATTCTAAACCCAGGCGAGAAAATTCAATTTGGGGCGGATGGTAGTTCAACTCAATGTTGTCCAGCACCCAATCATAAAGTGGGCGATGGTCTTCAAACTCCAAGGTACACAGAGAGTGAGAAATCCCTTCCAACGCATCGCAAATACAATGCGTAAAATCATACATTGGGTAAATGCACCACTCATCCCCTGCGCGCTGGTGGGTAATATGTCGAATTCGATAAATAGCCGGGTCCCGCAAGTTAATGTTGGGAGATGCCATATCAATTTTCAGTCGAACTATGTGTTCACCATCAGAGAATTCGCCACCGCGCATACGCTGGAACAAGTCCAAATTTTCTTCAACGTTACGATCTCTATATGGGCTGTTCGTGCCGGGCTCAGTTAACGTGCCGCGAGAAATGCGCATTTGCTCAGCATCGAGCGAGCAGACATACGCTTTACCATTACTGATCAAGTCTAGGGCGTATTGATAAATTTGTTCAAAGTAGTTCGACGCATGGGATAATGTACCCCAAGAGAACCCTAACCAAGCTACATCGGCTTTAATAGATTCAACAAACTCTTCGCTCTCTTTCTGTGGGTTTGTATCGTCAAAACGCAGAAAGGTTGTCCCACCGAATTGTTTCGAAACACCGAAGTTCAAACAAATGCTCTTGGCATGACCAATATGCAAAAAACCATTGGGTTCAGGGGGGAAACGTGTGACTACGCCTTGGGCTAAAACATCACCCTCAATATCGGACTGAATGCGTTGCCGAATAAAATCAGTTGTCTCGTTTTCCATGGATTCCTAACTTGGTATAGCTTATCCGCACCGGGACGCGCAGATTTTTGCTGTGGG
>CAJWNY010000124.1 GCA_913043815.1 uncultured Gammaproteobacteria bacterium | reverse complement strand
CAGGAGAAAACATCCAACGCGAGCCCGGTCCGCTACCCGGCGCAGTGATTTGCCGAACCGCCAGTAGCCACATTCGTGTTGGCACTTTCCAATATTTCGCATCCCGCAACGATATAGGGGCGCTGCAAGCTCTTTTGGATCATGCTATTTCGCGCCACTGTCCAAAGGCCAAAAATACTGAAGATTTTCTAAAAATGGCTGTCGCCGCTCAGGCCCACCTAATTGCCCAATGGATGGGAGTTGGGTTTATTCATGGGGTGATGAACACCGATAACAGCCACGTGGGTGGCATCACCATTGATTATGGTCCCTGCGCTTTTATGGATGATTTTGTACCTACAAAAGTGTTTAGTTCGATTGATCACCAAGGGCGCTACGGCTATAATAACCAGCCTAATTTGGCAGCCTGGAATATGGCACAATTGGCTACAGCGTTATTACCCCTGGCAAATGATACCGATGCCGCAATTAAACAATATACTAAAATTGTGCAGGGTTTTTCTGATTTATTTGAAGTTGAGTATGCCAAAATTTTTTCGAAGAAAATCGGTTTAAAACCCAGTTTTGAAAGTGCCAAGATCATAAAAAAGTTACTAGAAATGATGGATCAGACAGGAGCTGATTTTACTCAAAGTTTCCGCGCGCTTGGGTCGGACGAAATTTCGCGATATATTGGCGAACACCCTGATTTTGGGAGTTGGCACGACAATTGGTCGCAAACGGCCAATCTAGAAAATTTAAACCAAGTCAACCCTGCGATGATTGCCCGCAATCATCTGGTTGAGTCAATGATTACGCAATCTGTGGCTGGAGACATGCAACCGTTTCATGATTTGAATGAGGCCCTTAAATATCCCTTTATAACGCCACAAAATCCAGAGTTCATAGCTGCTCCACAAGCGAATGCGGTTGTTCATCAAACTTTTTGCGGTACTTAAGAATGCTGGTGTGGAAACAGCCGCCAGCCTATGTCACAAGTAACTATGACATTTTTACAAATTATTTCCACTCTGATCGTTTTGGCCGCTGCTTTTGCCTCTGTAAATACCATTTTCCTACGGTTACCCTCCGCCATTGGAATTTTAATTGTGTCTCTAAGCGTATCACTATGCTCGCTTGGCATTAATTTTATTTGGCCCAGCTTAGAACTTTCTTCTACTATGTACCGCGTAGTCAAAGGCTTTAATTTTTCCAATGCCTTGTTGGAGGGTATGCTTGGTCTATTGCTATTTGCCGGCGCGCTACATGTAAAACTTGCAGATCTTAGCGCAAATTGGCGAGTGGTACTGTTAATGGCCACCATTGGCGTTGCACTATCGACGATTGTAGCAGGAGTTGGGTTCAGCTGGATCACCGGCGCGCCCTTGATGATAGCCTTAGTATTTGGTGCTTTGATTTCTCCTACCGACCCGGTGGCGGTTTTAGGCGTACTGCGTGGGGCCAATCTAGAAAAGTCTCTCGAAACCAAAATTGCCGGTGAAAGCCTCTTCAACGATGGGGTTGGCTATGTGGTATTTTTAGTTTTGGTGAGTATCGCATTTCCCACCGCAGGTGCGCATGGCAGTAACGTTGCAGATGCTATCGCTTTGTTTATGCAAGAGGCCTTCGGCGGAGCTATTTTAGGTCTTGTTCTCGGCTGGGCTACTTACAAGGTAATGATAAGAATTGATGATTACTCGGTTGAAGTGCTTCTAACCTTGGCGCTAGCTTTTGGTGGTTACCAACTGGCTATTTGGTTGCATGTCTCTGCACCTATCATGGCTGTCTGCGCGGGATTATTGATCGGTGATGAGCTGACTTCACATGCTATGACCCAAAAGACCCGTGATTATGTGGATACATTTTGGAAGTTGATTGACGATATTTTAAACGCCGTGTTGTTCCTAATGATCGGCCTCGAAGTCTTCGCCATTGCATTTTCCATGGATGCGATTTTGGCTGGCGTGTTGTCGATTGGCCTGTCTCTTTTAGCGCGGTTAGTCGCGGTACTTGTACCTATAGCCCTTCTGCGCCCATTTCGCAGGTTTTCTAAGGGAATTGTTCCCATTATGACCTGGGGTGGCTTGAAAGGTGGTATATCTGTAGCTTTAGCACTTTCCTTGCCCGATTCAGAGTGGAAACCGCTTATTTTGACCGTTACCTATATTGTGGTTTTGTTCTCAATCATCGTACAAGGTCTCACTGTCGCGTCGCTCGCGAAGCGAGTTGGGCGTTAATCCGATTTTATTTAATAAAGCTTTAAAATGTTAAACAGGTATGAATATGGTTAAAAATATTATTCAGAGGTGTACGCAAAGTGGTTTGCGCATGACCGAGCAGCGACGCACCGTAGCCCAAGTTTTGGAAACCTCTCAAGACCACCCTGATGTAGAAGAACTTTATGCACGTGCCTCTAAATTGGACCCGCGAATTTCGATTGCGACAGTATATCGCTCCGTAAAGTTATTTGAAGAATCGGGCATTCTTGAAAAGCTTGAATTTGGCGATGGCCGTGCTCGTTATGAAGATGCGGACAGAGACCATCACGATCATTTGATTGATATACAAAGTGGTAAGGTGATCGAGTTTTTAGATCCTGAAATAGAAGCACTTCAAGAAAAAATTGCTCAACGTTTAGGATATAGCCTCAAAGGCCATCGTTTAGAGCTATACGGCGTGCCTATAAAGCGCGCCGTAGATGAGTGACAATAATGTCCGTGAAAATCTACTTGGCATAGGCTTTATAATCGCCGCCATGGCAGGTTTTGCCGTCGAAGATGCTATAATAAAATTTCTAACGTCGCGATTATCGCCAGGCCAGATCATGATCATGATTGGTTTGGGTGGCACCTCGTGCTTTTATCTATTGGCCCGTCTAAATGGCCAAACGGTGACAAAAGAGGTTGCGCTCAACTCTTGGGTCATTGGCCGCACTTTATCTGAACTGTTTGGCACAGCATTTTTTGTACTATCCCTAGCGCTGGTCCCGATTACTACAATTTCTGCAATTATCCAAGTGAGCCCATTGCTGGTAACTTTAGGCGCCGCAGTGTTGCTACGCGAAAAGGTTGGTATCAGGCGTTGGTCTGCAATTTTTATAGGTCTTTTCGGGGTGGCGGTCATTCTGCGCCCCTGGGAAACTAACTTTGATGCCGCAGCCCTGCTTGCTTTGCTCGGAGTTATTGGACTTTCAGCGCGTGATGTAGCCACGCGGCGAATACCAAAGCATACGCCGAGTTTGGTCTTGGCCATCTTCGGCTTTGGTTCCACCATTCCCGCAGGTTTGATCTTGCTAGCCTTCAATCCCGGGTTACTCATGCCAACCACACAGGAGACCCTATTAGTTCTATTAGGGATCTTTATCGGTGTGGGTGCGTATTATTGTATTGTTACAGCCATGCGACTGGGCGACGTTTCTGCCGTGGTGCCCTTTCGTTATTCACGGTTAGTATTTGGTATAGCCATTGGCGTCTGGTATTTTGGCGAAACCTTAGACCGCTGGACCCTGATAGGTTCTGCAATCGTAGTTTGCTCAGGACTTTACGCTCTATGGCGTGAAACTCGACGGCGATTAGCAATTTAGTTAAACACTCTTTCAACCAAGTGCGGACATCGTTAAACGTTGCGCAGCACAATTTACTGGAGCACTTTTCATGTCCACCATAATCGATATCCATGCACGCGAAATTCTTGATAGTCGGGGCAACCCAACTGTTGAGGTAGATGTTATCCTAGAAGACGGTACAATGGGCCGTGCGGCTGTGCCATCGGGCGCATCGACCGGGGCTTATGAAGCCGTAGAAATTCGCGATGAGGATAAGTCTCGTTATATGGGCAAAGGTGTCTTAACTGCGATTGAGAATGTAAATGGCGAGATTGCAGACTCTCTGATCGGGTTCGAGGCTGAAGAGCAAGTAGCAATTGATGAAGCCATGATAGAAATGGATGGTACGCCAAACAAAGCCCGTTTAGGCGCAAACGCAATTTTAGGCGTATCTCTTGCTGTGGCCAAAGCGGCAGCCAGTTATTGCGGCCAACCATTGTATCGTTACGTGGGCGGCACATCCGCGCGA
>CAJWNY010000123.1 GCA_913043815.1 uncultured Gammaproteobacteria bacterium | reverse complement strand
ACGCAGATGGAGAATTTTCCATTGCAGCGAGATATTGGCAAGGCGGCTTAAAGCTAATAGTAGGCGAGCAGACCATCGAGTTGGCCCTAAACTCAGGTATTGCACAAGCTGGCGAGCCGGAAACTCTCCAGGGTTTAATTACCTACAGCGGCGATGCTGAGGTTTGGCAAAAATTACTCGCTCAAGCCCCCCCGCGTTTTCACAACGATGTGATGGCAAATATGTCCACGGGTATGGGGGTTAGCAGAACTGGTGATCACCTTGTCGCCGCGCAATATTATGGCGCCGCAATGCGTGGCATAGAGTTATTGCGGCCAACTTGCGCGAAATCATTACTATCTGCTGGCGGACCGCAGGCGCAAGATACTCAAGTTCCCGCACCCTACAAAATAGATACACCTGTCGGGCGTTACGTGCATTTGAATCTTGAAGGGTATGACCATCGGATTTATTTTGAGGAGGCCGGTGTAGGCGGTATTCCAATATTGCTGCAACATACTGCAGGCTGTCATGGCAGCCAGTGGCGGCACCTGTTTGAAGACCCCCGTATTACCGATCGCTTTCATCTAATTGCCTATGATCTGCCGTTTCACGGGAAGTCCTTGCCGCCAATAGGTAAAAGTTGGTGGGCCGAGCAGTATGCATTAAAGGGCAGTTTTTTACGTTCTATTCCCGTGCAATTAGCTCGGGCACTGGAGCTTGATCGCCCAGTTTTTATGGGTTGCTCTGTGGGCGGTTTATTGGCTCTGGATTTGGCGCATAGTCATGCAGATGAGTTTAGGGCTGTTATAGCAGTCGAGGGCGCGCTCAAAATAGGTGGAAATTTGGACAGCTTACAAGAACTGTGGCACCCGCAAATTGGTAGCCAGTATAAGGCCCGGCTAATGGAGGGGCTTATGTCGCCAACGTCGCCAGAGTTTTATCGCAAAGAAACCAGTTTTGTTTATGCCAGTGGCTGGCCGCCGGTGTTTATTGGCGACCTGCATTATTATGTGCAAGAATTTGATTTAACGCAGACAGCCGCTCAAATAGACACAGCAAGAGTGGGTGTGCATATTTTATCTGGTGAATATGATTGGAGTGGTAGGTCGGAGCTTGGTGAAGCCGCCCATGCAGCAATATCAGGATCTAATTGGACCCAAATGCAGGGGGTTGGGCACTTTCCGATGTCAGAAAATCCCGAGCAGTTTATCCATCACTTGATGCCTATACTTGAGCAAATCGTCTAGGGTGTGGCCTTAATCGAGGCCTCAAGTAGCTGCAGTAAAGCGTTAGGCAAGTTTGGCGATTAGCTAAATCTCCTGAATTATACCCTCGACCTTAGATTCATCATAAGGTTTGAGCTTATTGATGCGAATGACGGCCTGCAGTTCGTGAACATAATCCTTACCACGCTCGGAGTATCGCAATAAGCCCTCAGCGAGAATGTGGCCAGTGACGGTTTCATTATCGGCTCTTAGCGCAGCGCGACTTCTGCGTAAATCTTTATACGCCGGGTGAGTATTAATATTTCGTGTATATGAATCCACAGCGTCACTCACATTGGCGAACTTCGCTACCTCGTGGTTTGCCCCAGAATTCCTTTGGCTAGGCACCAAACCGCAGCCTTTCTTGTAACACCATTGGCCGAACAGGTTATTCGCTTGAACCGCAAATCTTGAGGTACCCCAGCCAGATTCAACAGCAGCTTGGGCTAGCGCAAGAGAGGGCGGCACTGTGTCCACGCGTGCAAGTAGCTCTTTGACGAGGTCTGCTGATGACAGGTCCGTTCCCGCAAGCCTGTAAACGTCGGCCAAGTCTGCGAGCTCCTTTGAATCCTGTGCAGATAAAATATCCTGAGCTCGCTCAGAAAGGGCTAATAGCTGTTGTCGTTGGCCTTGAATGTACAGGTTTCTAGCTTTGATCAACGGCAGCATGTAGCCGAAGAAAGCAGCTTTCTTGGCCTTTACTTCGGTATAAGCGGTGAAGTCTGGTAGTGCCTCGGACCTTGGCACGCTAGCCGGCGGATTAACTGCCGTAGGCGAAGCTTGCTTCGCGCTGGGGTTCAGCATTTGGCTGGCGGTATAACCAATGGCGCCAAAGATTATAAGTGCTGGTAGCACGTTAGCGCTGTTGAATAATTTCATTATTGGCCCTGCTCACGAACGTGAGAATTAAAAAATTGTAAGGTCTCTTTGTTGAGTATCTCTTTTAGTTCCGTACTAGAGATTTTTCCAGCATAGCCTATTCGTTTCGCGAAATTGGAAAATTGCGGTGCATCAGAGTAATCCATGTGTTTGGTTTCGCGAATCAAGAGCTTTTTGGTAAAGCCATTACTGTTGCTGATGAGCAAATCTAACTTTTCATAGTTTAACGGTGTGTCGTTCCACTCGGGTTGTCCCATATATAAAAACGGTACGTCTAGGCCCGTGTCTATCGTTTCTGGCGGTACGGGAACCATCCAACCGTCTAAGGCGATTACTGCGGAAAAGCGCGGGTCTTTTGCTGCTGCTAAAATGCTGGTTGCACCTCCGAAGGAGTGGCCAAATATACCCACTCGCTCTGCACTGATTTTTCGCCAAAAGGGATCGTTCAGATTCTTTTTTGCTAGTATTTGATCAAGCAGAAAGGACATATCCTTGGCGCGGGTTCTCAGTTGCGGGCTGCGAAATGCCCAAAACGCTTCTTCGGAATCTATCCCGTCGTGACTAGAGCGGTAGTCTGCTGTTGTACCGTCATCAAAAATAGTCAAATACGCATCATATGGGTGGTCAACGGCCGCAACAAAGTAGCCTTGGCTAGCCAATTCTTCCATTTGTACAGAGTTTTGGTTTTTCATGCCGCCTAGGCCGTGGGAGAAAAGCACCAGCGGTAGCTCGATAAGTTCCGCCTTTATGGGGGCCCCGTCGCGAGAATTAGTTTCAACCCACTGCATATGGTTCAGCAAGAATTTAGGCAGGCCAGAGGACTTTGCAAAAGGCCCCATGCGCAATTCAGGGTTCGGCAGGTAAGTAACAGGCTTGTTAGCTGTTAGCTCGGCTGGATACCATATTTGCACAACCACTCGCCGCTTATCGCCGGCCTCAGGGGTAAAAGTTTCTTTCCTTGAGTCGTCCTGCCAAGTGAAAGTTTGGGTGCCGACCGCGTAAGGACCTGCGGGCTCAGGCAAATCCTCAAAGGGCAGAAGCGAGGGAACAATGAGCGAGCAACCCGTTATTAGAAAAATAAATAGGCTGGATCCGCTAATTTTAAGAGTGTGTTTGAGTAAAATTTTCATGGCATATCTCGGATCAGCAAAAAAGTAAGGAGGCTAAAGATGTTATTGTGTGTAATGCGTGAATACAGAGTTTAATGCGGCTTAAAGATAGCCTTCGATGCAGCATTAGGCAGAATCTTGCTGCGATTTCATTCACGTACGCCAGTTTTAACGGCTAGTTACTTCCTAATATCTACTCGGTTTTACTTGGGATCGAGACGGATAAAATAGCGGGGGGGGAACCCGGTCAAAATTCTGAAGCTCAGCGGAAGAGGGTGATCTGCATCTACTTGCTCATGTTCAGCACCCTCTACAGGCACAGCAAGATATTCAGCGGTTGCGTTATCAACAGTGACGCTGACATTGGGTAGCGCCAGAGTTTGGCGGTACCAAGATCTAGGCCAATGATTCGCTGCAACGTAAAGCTGGTTTGTACTGTCAATACGCGAGACCACACGGTCTTTGCGCATACCGTCAGAATTGGTAGTGGTAATGACGATCATGCCGTCGCCTTGAGGCTGAAAGTAACCCAGCAAAGACTCAAAGGTGGCAACTACGCCAACATAAACAGCAGACAAAATTAGGACAATTTTAAAAATACGCTTCATTGAACATCTCCTCAAAGGTACGAAACTTTAGGCTTAGACCTCCGTGTAGATCATACGCCACCCAGAGGTTCTGTGAAGGGGCAACTAGATTTTGGTTTAAGGTGAGAGAGATTAGAGCTGTGTGAAAATAAAATGCCAAGAATTCGCTATAGCTCTTGAGGTTCGGCTCCTACTTCTTCATCATTCGCCACGTCGGAGGGATGGCAGAGTGGTCGAATGCACTGGTCTTGAAAACCAGCAAGGTGTTAAAACCTTCCAGGGTTCGAATCCCTGTCCCTCCGCCATTTATTATTCTCAAGGCGTCCGAAGACGTCTCCTTTCGCAACTATTCATTGCAAAAACAAATACTTAGAG
>CAJWNY010000122.1 GCA_913043815.1 uncultured Gammaproteobacteria bacterium | reverse complement strand
AGATGTTTTATACGACAGCAGTAACTTCGCACTCGTAAAAAAGATCAAAACGCTTAACGGCACACTAATTATTGCAGACTCTCGGATAACCAACATAGATGACCCTGACTTCACACTGTTTCACGAGGCCGAAGCTCTGACCTTGCCAAACTTAGGTGAGTTTGACGAATTTAAAACCGTCCGTTTTTTCGTCACCGGCAAACCACAGAGGTTAACGAGTCGCTAACACTCCGAAAGCAGGTGACCACAAATCATTTGCGCAGATGTGGCGCAGCGCAGTCGTACGCGTTAATCTCTAAAATAAATCACGAGAGGGAGAGACTTATGAACGCAAACGATTACCAAGAAATTATCTACGAAGTATCCGACCCCGTAGCGGTCATTACTATGAACCGCCCAGAAGCATTGAACGCTTTTACCTCAAGAATGCTTGCGGAAATCCGTCACGCCTTTGCTGCCGCAGAACAAGATGAACGAGTTGTCGGCATAGTTTTAACAGGTGCCGGCAGAGGCTTTTGCCCGGGCATGGATATGAATGCGCTAGATTCAATGAGCAGCGGCGGCAAAGGTCAAAGCGACGATTTATCCGCGCTAAAATCATCACCTGGAGATTCGTCCCTAGGTGAAAACTTCCAAGTCACCTACACCTACCTCATGTCAGTCCGCAAGCCAATCATCGCCGCCATTAACGGTGCCTGTGCAGGTTTGGCGTTCGCTGTGGCGACCATGACAGATATGCGTATCGTTGAACGCAACGCCAAATTCAGTACCGCTTTTTCTCAGCGCGGCCTAGTTGCTGAACACGGCGTAAGCTGGACGCTGCCCCGCTTGATTGGCTCTGGCAACGCACTAGATTTACTCTGGAGCGCGCGTAAATTCAACGGCGAAGAAGCTAAACAACTGGGGCTGGCCGAGCGCTTGGTTGAAGACGGCGAATCGAGAAAAGCTGCCGAAGACTACATACGCGGGCTAGCCGCCAACTCAGCACCAGTTTCTATGCAGGTGATCAAAGCTCAAGTGTACAAACACCTTAATATGCCCTTGGGTGAAGCCATGTTAGAAACCAATGACTTGATGGCTGTGTCGCTGGAAAAAGACGATTTCCGCGAAGGCGTCCGCTCGTTCATAGAGAAAAGACCGCCCAAATTTTCCCGCGTTAAAGGCTAGTATTCTGAACATGCAATGTGAGACAAACCTCGTGACTCATCACGAGGTTGTAAGCAATGGTGTAAGACTCAATGTGCTCCAAGTAAAAGCCCAACTGAAAGTTTCGCCAGATGCAAAAGAATCTCTAAACCAGACACCCACCTTGGTTATGCTACACGGCCTAAGGGACTCCGCTTGGTCACTTATGCCCATAGCCGAGGGCTTCAGTAGCAGCGACGTTAGGGTCTTACTACCGGAACTGCGTGGCCACGGCAGCAGTGAGCACAGCGAAGCGTATAGCATCAACGACTATATTCTTGATTTGCACGAAGTAGTTACCACCTTAGCTGAAGGCCCAGTAATGATTTTTGGTCACAGCCTTGGCGGGCATATTGTCAGCAAGTTCGCCGCATTGTTCCCAGAACTCACACAAGCAATTGTGTTAGTAGAAGGGCTTGGGCCGCCTAAGCGACCCAATGAGGGTGATATTGGGCTTCGTATACAATCGTTACGATTCATGTTGCTTAACAGACTTAAGAAAAAGGACCGCCCTTCTCGCCCACTGAAAAACCAACGAGAAGCCGAGACTAAATTACTGCACAACAACCCTCGAATGCAGATCCAAGAAGCCAAGCGTATTGCGTCCCATTTGGTTAAAGAGATAAACGGAGAGTTGCGCTGGGTTTTCGACAGCAGAGCCAACAGTGTTTTCGTTGGGGTGAATTTACACACCAATACTAATTTCTGGCGCCAGATCAAAGCGCCAGTTTGTGTTGTCAGTGGCCGGCTGTCCTATGAGTACTGGCAAAAAGAAATGGGCCACGAAGATTTCGATGGCCATTTTGCAAACAACGAATTGGAAGAAAGATCATGCGCGTTCGCGTTTCATGAGCATCACTGGCTTGAGCACAGCGGCCACATGGCACATTACGATGAGCCAGAGGAACTGAAGCAAATTTGTCTGCAGTTCTTACTCGATAAAGCAGACCCCAAGCACAGCTAAAAAAGCATTAGGGCAGGCCTACTCCAAACCTGCGGCCGACCTCGCTCAAAGCTCCCACAGGCTTATTGCAAGAGTGGCGCAAAGAGCAAAAGATACGGGCCAGTCGCCAGACACATCGAACAACGCAGTAGGCCCACATTAGCTAAATATTAAATACAAAACAGGGAGAAAGATAATGAGCGCAATCATTGCCAGCGACCTAGATTTCGACGGCGCTAGAGTTGTAGATGACTTAAATCGACTACTTAGGCTGCGAACCACCCCAATCGGCATGAAACTCTTTGCCAATGAAGCAGAAATGGCGGCTGTTGCGAAAATACGTAGGCCCAAAGATATTCACACAACAGACCAAATTGTCGGGCAAGCCTCACGCAACGGATGGACCGTGGGCATAACTGCGAAAGATTTAGTCGGCGCTCAATGCAGCACCGTCATAGGGCTGCATCCAAGAACCGAAGAATGGTTATCTGGCGAACGCATGAAGGGCGTTTGGTACGGCTCCGAGGAGGATGCTGCTGCACATCAAAACGCAATGGACGTTGTGCCTTTTGGCGAATACGAAGCCATGGCGGTGAGCCCACTGGCCAGCGGCCGAATAAATCCACCAGATATCTGTCTGATTTATGCAACACCTGCTCAAATGATTATATTTATCAATGGTTTACAATGGACAGGCTATAAGAAATTAGAGTTCTCATGCGTTGGCGAATCTGCCTGCGCAGATTCTTGGGGCCGCGCTTTATCCACAGGCGAACCAAGCTTGTCGATACCCTGCTTCGCGGAACGACGCTACGGCGGAGTTATGGAAGATGAATTGCTCATGGCAATCCCCCCACACTTTTTGCCGAAAGTCGTCCAAGGATTAGAGGCGCTGTCAAAAAATGGTTTGCGCTACCCCATCGCGAATTATGGCGTCAACAACGATGTCAGAGCCGGAATGGGAGTCAGTTATTAACAAATCAAAAGATGAGTGACTGTATCGGTCTTTTTTAGTCAACTTATAGTAGACTTAACCGATGTTAATAAAGAACGTTCATTTAGGTCCCGTCCAATGAATTCGAAAAAAAGCCGAGATGCCGCTACAAGCTTAGTCGCTGCGGGCACTTTTTTGAGTGGTGACATTACGTTTTGCAATGAATTAGTGATCGCAGGCACTGTAAATGGCTCGGTAACAAGTACAGGCGACGACAAAAGTATTGTGAAAATTCTTGAGGGTGGGAAGTTCACGGGAGAAATCCTCGCTCCAAAAATTGAAATATCGGGACAGGTTGAAGCAAACATTACGGGCACTGCTAGCGTCTCAATTGGACCTACAGCTAACGTAAGCGGCGTGATCCGCTTCCTAAAATTGGCAGTTAGCCCAGGCGCTACCATTTCAGGTGAGTTAATCACAATGGGTGAACAAGCTGATGACAATGTGGTGGAAAACCAAGAATCCACCTAACGCAGTGCAAATTTGGCTTACATGGGCGAAATTCTGCATAAATTACTGAAACTTTTGGAGTATCGACATGGCTCAGAATGAATCTGATTACGAATTTTACGTTGGACCAGCAACTCACCTTGAGGGCGCCTCTCTTGCAATCGATGGTACAGCGCGTATCGACGGCAAGATCGTAGGTAAAGTTGCAGTTAAACACCTAATTGTAGGGCCTGGCGGCGTCGTCCAAGGTGATATTTCAGGAGAAACTGCAACGATCGAGGGCATAGTTGAAGACAGCCTGCAGCTATCTGGCAAGTTAACTGTTTGTTCTTCTGGAAAAATTCGCGGCAACATTAAATATGGTTCAATTGAAACCATGGAGGGCGCGAAGCTAGTGGGTGAGATATCCACAGATTGGGATGCTGGTGACACTTCAACGCCTCAGGTTTCTGACCGCCTTGAAGCTTTCACTGCGGCGCTAGATGATACTGACACCGCAGCAGACTCGGATCTTGTATAAAGAACGCCCAATCGACCAGAGCACTAGTTTGTATAATCAACCAGAAAAACCTGTGGAACGTCAGCATACGCTGAACAAACCGCGTTCAGTGATATTTGCTAACTCCAAAGGCGGAGTTGGTAAAAGCACTTTAGCCCTTATGGCGGGGCTAGGGTTGGCTACGCAGCACCCAAGTACAAGAGTAGAACTCATAGATCTTGACGTTCAAAGAACGAGTAGTGATTCACTCAAGCGC
>CAJWNY010000121.1 GCA_913043815.1 uncultured Gammaproteobacteria bacterium | reverse complement strand
CTAGGGTTGGCTACGCAGCACCCAAGTACAAGAGTAGAACTCATAGATCTTGACATTCAAAGAACGAGTAGTGATTCACTCAAGCGCTTCACCAACCACAGATTCCAAGTTCTAGAGGACGATGACTTTTTTTTAAATTCAGGTTCTCCCAATAATGGCAATCTCATTAACCATATGGGATCTGACTTCCCCTACAAGGAAGATCAAAAATTTATAGTGTTTGACAGCCCGGCTGGCAACGAACCTTCGAGGAGCACTTTTCTGACCCATTGTGACGTAGTCTTTGTGCCAACCTCGGTGGGCGACGCAGACGTATTTGCAACTCAGAAATATTTGGTAGAACTTCAACAGTTGTTTTCGCGCCAAAAAGGCAACATGGAAGGTCCACCGCCCCCGATAGTGATTCTACCAAACATGATCGATAGTAGAGATGAATTTAACGAGCTGCGAGCGTCGTTATCAGGCGTTTCGGCATACTTTGGTAAACCTCTCTATTATTCACCAGTATTTAGACGAGCGTTTAGAGAAGATGAAAACGACACAAGTGTCGCAACTCTCCTTAAGCATGCGCGACCTTATATAAAGTGGATGACTAATTTAATCCTTAAAGCAGAATCTCTACCGCAACCTCCCGGACGTTTATTTCAGCTTTGACTGCGAGTAAGCTGACGATCGGACAATTCATCCGCCGCCAGTGCATTCTGAACGGCCCTGTAGTTATATTCTGATCGCAAAACCTGCCTAGTTAAATAATCTATCTAAATAACCTAAATAAGAATCGTTTCTGAGCAATCGCTCTTAGACACGCCCTGAGAATACTAGGAACAGCGCCTAAGCTGCTTGCCATAGATAGCCGCCTGTCTAGAAGCCTTTTTAGCATATCCCTTTATGGTTGATGACTTTTTCCAAGCCCCTTTGGCATAACCGCTGTGACCATTATAATAAGCAAGATATAGATTATAGGTATCGCTTTTACGCAAACGCAGCCGCTTATTGCTGCGGTCGTTATACCAACCAATAAAATCTAAAGCGTCACTAAAATTACTGCGCTTAACAAATCTACGGCCCGTATCTTTCTTATAGTCACTCCAAGCCTCGTCAGTTGCTTGCGCATAGCCATAGGCCGAAGAAGTTCTTCCCAACGGCACACCCAATATGCGCTTGCGTGGCGGTTTAGCATCGGCCACAAAAGTAGATTCTCTATGCACAAAGGCAAAACCAACATGCACAGGCAATCCCCAGCGCTTGCGTGCCTTTTTCGCATCCTTGTACCAACCTTTATTGTCTTTAAGGATATAGCAAATATTGTTCGGGTCTTTAGGCTGGCCTGCAGCGCACCCAGCAAGCAAAACGAAGGCAACTATTACCAAACCCAAGACTCTAATCAGATACATCAATACCGTGCTCCTTCAGTAGCATTATCAAATCTTTTTCTTCTAGTACTCTCAAACCAAGTTGCTGGGCCTTCTCAAGTTTACTGCCGGCTCCAGGACCGGCCACTACTTTAGTGGTTTTAGTAGACACGGAGCCTGAAACTTTAGCGCCCAAAGAAAGCAAGTAGACTTTTGCAGCGCTACGCGCCAAGGTTTCTAAAGTTCCTGTCAGCACCCAAACTTCACCAGCTAACGGCATTGCTTGGGTGTCAACAACCGGCATCTCTGGCCACTGCACGCCAAGAGCCACCAGTTGCTCAATAACAGACATATTTTTTTCGTCTTGAAAGTAGTGAAGCAAAGAATCCGCAACTACAGGACCAACATCATCTACCGCTTCTAACGCTTCATGTGCTGCCCCTCGCAAACCATCTAAGGTGCGAAAGTGTTTAGCCAAAGACAGTGCTGTGGCTTCTCCAACTTCGCGAATGCCCAACGAGTAGATGAAGCGCGGTAAAGTAGTTCGCTTAGCGTTTTCTAACGCCTGCAATAAATTTTTTGCCGACTTCTCACCCATTCGCTCTAAATCACTAATCTGAGCAGTGTTTAGCTTGAATAGGTCCGCAGAACTTTTTACCAAATCTTCGGCCACCAACTGCTCAATAATTTTGTCGCCTAAGCCATCAATATCGAAAGCCAGTCTAGAGGCGAAATGTCGCAAGTATTCCTTACGCTGTGCGGGGCAGTAGTTTCTATTTGCACTACAGCGCGCCACAACTTCGTCGTCCAACCGAATAATTGAGCTGTTGCATGACGGACACTGAGTAGGTAACTCGATGGCACTAGCGTCGTTAGGCCGTTGGCTCAAAATCACACTGGCAACCTGAGGAATCACATCTCCCGCGCGGCGTATCATTACGCGATCACCCACATGTAACCCCAGTCGTGCAATCTCATCCATATTATGCAAGGTGGCATTAGTGACGGTAACACCCCCAACAAACACCGGCGCTAATCTGGCGACTGGTGTAATTGCTCCCGTTCTACCTACTTGGAATTCTACGTTTAATAATTGAGTGGTGGCCTCCTCAGCGAGATACTTGTAGGCAATTGCCCAACGCGGTTTGCGTGTAACGGCTCCCAACAGACTTTGCTGTTTTAGCGAGTTGACCTTCACTACGACGCCGTCAATCTCGTAGCCCAAACTACTGCGCTGTTCTAGTATATTTTGGATATAGTCCATACAACCTTTGCTATCAGCCACTACTTTCACCAAAGGGTTGATTCTGAAACCCCACCCCTTCAGGGACTCTAACACTTGCATTTGACTCTCTGGCACCCAATCACCTTCGGTCCAGCCAAGGCTATAACAGAACATTGTCAGAGGCCTACTTGCAGTAATTTTTGAATCCAGTTGGCGCAGACTGCCCGCAGCACCGTTGCGAGGATTAATCAGCGGTTTACCGCCCTTCTCAACAGCGCGCTGATTGAATTTATTAAAATCATCTAGTGCGATGTAGATTTCCCCGCGTACCTCAAACTTATTCGGGAAACCCTCGCCAATCAGCGTTAGCGGGATAGCGCCTATGGTGCGTACATTAGCAAAAATATTTTCCCCTACCTGTCCATCACCTCTCGTTGCAGCCTGAACAAGAACGCCATTTTCGTAGGTCAGCGCCACTGCTACACCATCTATTTTCGGTTCGCAGGTATAACTAATCTGCGCTTCTCCAGGCAAACGACCTGAACAGCGCTTAACCCAGTCGTCTATGTCTTGCGCGGAGTTGGATTTATCAAGCGACAACATAGGTAGTACGTGGATAACTTTAGCGAATTCGGACAAGGCAGGCGCTCCAACTCGCTGTGTCGGCGAGTCCTCGCGCTGTAATTCAGGGTTGGCTTGTTCTAAAAATTGCAACTGATCAAAAAGTGCGTCGTATTCAACGTCGGCAATTTCCGGATCGTCTAAAACATGGTAGCGGTGAAGGTGGTAATTAAGCCGGGTGCGCAGCGCCTCAGCCTGCTGAAAAATTTCCTGACTGACGCTCACCGGCGTACTATAGCTCCGGGCGTTGTGTTAGGCGTCGGCGAGCGTAATCTGACACCCTCTGGCGCATATGTTCAACCGTTTGACCCGTGAGCATATTCATTTGGTCGTCTTTCACATCACCCCCTAGAGCCGCAGCTACTGTTTTAGCAGATAACAACATGTCTTCGAGAGTTTCGAATGCATCTCCTGGGACAGGCAGCTGTAAGAAAAAGGTTATCCCCCGCGTTTCTAAAGCCTCCATATCTGCCAAATCAAATGTGCCTGGCTCAACCGCATTGGCAACGCTAAAGAGATGCTCTTGGGTAGAAGAATCAATGCGATGAAAAATACTCATACTGCCGAATTTTAACCCTTGGCCGCGCAACGCATCAACCAGCTCAATCCCTTTAAACACGGCACCCGACTTTGCCAGAACACCAAGTATAATCAGCTCGTCCGTGGAAGAGGGGGCCGCCCTTTTTTCATTATCGTCGCCGGCCGAATTTTGCGCTGACTGCTGGTCCGATTTTAAATCAACATCGCCACTAGTCTGAGAAGTCGATTTCGAATCTGATTTAAGAGCGGATTGGCTTATATTACCTCGCTGGTGCGCTTGCGCACCGCCTCGAAACTTTTCGGACGTTTGGTTAGAAAGTGGCTCGACAAAATCATCTAAAGGCAAACTGCCCTGAGCAGGCTGAGCACTTGAATCCATAACTGGTTCAATATCCGCGGTAGGACTCGCAATTCGCGCGCCGCCACTAGGGAATTCACCCTTAGAAAAATCGCTTAATTCGGCATCTCTGCTTGCTAACGGACCAGGAGAAATATCCATAGAGATCCCGCTTTGCTTAGTCTTCCAAGCGATCCAAAGGCCATGGCCAACCACAGCAACAAAGAAAAATCCGCCAACCAAAAGAATTAAGTCCTTTATATCCACATTAGACCTCTTCAATACTCATCGGGCAGTTTCAAAAGCACATTCGCGACAACGAAACCGAATAAAAATATCATGACAA
>CAJWNY010000120.1 GCA_913043815.1 uncultured Gammaproteobacteria bacterium | reverse complement strand
CTTCGTTGTGGCCTGCAATAGGTCCACCAGTACGGCCAGACTTAGCAGCAATTTCACGCAGCGACAGCTTAGGTAAATTCCCGTGACCCTTGCCAGTTGCTACAGCGTGACCTTCTTCCCAAGACACATCTTCTACAGGAATACCCCAAGTTTGCGCAGCGCGTTTCTTCAGTACCTCTATGGCTTCTCGAGCAGCATAGATTGTAGCCATACCTGAAGAGAATGTACCCCGACTGCCCTCGGTCATGTCGTTATGACCCAGTGAAGTGGTATCAGCAATATTTGCCTTAACATTTTCATAGTCGATACCAAGCTCTTCAGCCGCGATCATTGCAAGCGATGATCTGGAGCCACCTACATCCACGGTACCCACTGCCAAATTCACAGTGCCGTCAGCGCCAATATTCAAATCAGTAGAAGTTTGTCCCCCAATATTGAACCAGAAACCACAGGCCACACCGCGACCCTGATTTGGCTTTAGCTTAGCGCGCATATGCGGGTGTGCTTTCACAGCCTTGAGAGTATCTTCAATACCAATAGGCCCATAAGTAGGTCCATAAGGCGCCAAAGTGCCCTCACGAGCAACATTTTTCAGCCTTAAATCTATTGCCCTCATCGACAACTCTTTAGCAAGCATGTCAATGGCGCTTTCCACAGCAAAAGCTGCCATCGGCGCCGAAGGTGCTCGATAAGCGGCAACTTTAGGACGATTTACCAGCACATCCCAGCCAATGGATTTATTGTTCTTGATGTCGTAGCAAGCAAACGCGGTCATACAACCAAGCATTGCCCAATTGCCGGGGAACGCACCGCCCTGATAGCGCAGTTCTGCAACTGCGGCAGTAATTTGACCATTCTTTTTTGCGCCAAGTTTTACATCTATTGAGGTAGAGGAAGTTGGTCCGGTTGCGCGGAACACTTCGTCTCGAGACATCACCATTTTAACTGGACGATTCGCTTTACGAGACAAAGCAAGCGCTACGGGTTCAACCCAAACGTGCGTTTTACCACCAAATCCACCGCCGATCTCTGACGAAGTTACTTTGAGTTTAGCGATATCTAGGCCAAGCAAGCCTGCGCAGACATTACGGAATACGAAATGCCCTTGCGTGGTTACCCATAGCTCCGCTGTGCCGTCTGGGTTGACCGACGCCAAACATGCGTGGGGTTCAATATAACCTTGGTGGGTCTGTTCTGTCTTAAAGCTATGTTCAATGATGATATCGGCAGAAGCAAAACCTGCCTCTACATCACCATTGCCCATCTCTGTACGACTGCTGATATTCGATGGCTTGGTCGGCTTTGGCTCCACACCACGCGTGAATATGCGGTCATGAATAACTGGCGCAGTAGGTAACATCGCCTCATCTACGTCAGTAACGTGAGGTAGTTTTTTATACTTCACTTCAATGAGCTTCAGCGCCTTAGCCGCGGTTTGTTCATCTACTGCTGCAACGGCTGCTACTGCGTGTCCGTCATACAACGCACGCCCGCGTGCCATACAGTTTTCTAGTATATCTGCCATACCTTGGTCTGTGCCGGTAAGGTCCGGCAAGTCTTCAAAGGTGATTATGGACTTAACACCCTGCAGCTTTTCGGCTTTAGAAGTGTTTATTTTAAGGATTTGTGCATGCGCATGGGGCGAGCGCAGAACCTTGCCTACTAATTGTCCCGGTGCACTTGCATCAGCTCCATATCGCGCCTTGCCGGTTACTTTGTCAATCCCGTCGGGACGGTTAAAACGTGTTCCAACAACATTAAACTTTTTATCTACATAACTATTATTGTGAGCCATTGTTCTTCCTGCTTTAAGCTTATATATTTTCTCTAGCTGCGACCTTTTTTGCGCATGTCTTTCACGGTCGCCTGCACTGCGCGTACGATTTTATCGTAGCCAGTGCAGCGACATAAGTTACCAGCCAGTGCATAGCGAATTTCGCTTTCATCTGGATCAGGATTTCGATCTAGCAACGCTTTAGCGGCGATCAAAAATCCGGGCGTACAAATGCCACATTGCAATGCTGCATGATCAATAAAGTTCTGCTGCAAGGGGTGCAAAACCCCATTTTGAGAAAGACCTTCAACGGTCTCTATTGCACGGCCTTCCGCCTCTACACCCAGGACGATGCAAGAACAGACCAAACGGCCATCTAAAGAAATGCTGCAAGCGCCACAATCGCCGGTACCACACCCTTCTTTCACACCAGTAAGACCAACCCGGTCACGCAGTGCTGTCATCAAACTCTCATCCGTCGGGCAAGCAAACTCCACTGCGTCGCCGTTAACAGTTGCAGAAACTAAAGTGGATTTACTCATAGTGAACCTCCCGCTCTTTGAAACGCTACTTTTGCAGCCCGTTTAGCCAACACGCCGGCAACACGCACTCGATACTCGATAGTGCCGCGTTTGTCATCAATAGGGTTGCAGGCCGCGCTACAAGCAGCAGCTAATTTATTTAATGCTTTCTCGTCTAACTTAGTGCCTATAATGGCTTTTGCAGCTGCGGCTACAACAATTGCTGTAGGAGCTACAGCTCCGAGCACCACACGAGCTTTCTTAATGAAGCCGCGCTCTAACTTCACGCTAATAGCTATGCCCACAACAGCAATATCCATTTCTGTTCTTGGCGTGAAACGCAAGTAGGCGTCTCCTGAGCGGGGCTCTGCCTTTGGCAAGGTAATGGCTTCAATAAGTTCGCCTTTAGCCAAGGAGGTTTTACCTGGGCCAATCATGACTTTTTCCACTGGAACAATGCGCTTTTTCAGTGGACCAACCACTACAGCCTTGGCACCAGCTGCGATGAGCGCAGGAACACTGTCCGCGGCAGGGGACGCATTACACAAGTTACCAGGCAGCGTAGCTCGGCCTTGAATTTGATCGGACCCAATCAGGTTAGCGGCCTCAACAACACCGGGCCAAGCTTTTTTCAAGGCAGTATGTTCACCCAACTCTGCACCGGATACAGCTGCGCCAATGGTGAAACCTTTAGCAGATGATTGAATGGCTGAAATTTTTGGTATGCGCTTTATGTCCACCACTAAATCCGGTTCGACGATGCCCATTTTTAATTTGACGAGTAAATCTGTTCCGCCTGCTAAAAGAAAAGCTGCGCCTTTTTCTTTCTTTAGCAAGCCGGCAGCTTCTTTAGCCGTCGCCGGTGTTTCGTATCTCATTATTAAGACCCCCCTTCCTAAGTTGAATACGCCTAAACAAAATCCAGAATAGGATGTACTTTTTTCCCTAATCTAAGTTCCGCGATTCATTTGTGTTTTCACTCCAAGATTTTGGCTCCGAGCTTTCATCCAGGAGAAAAAATCACAAAATACAAGATTCTAAAATCATAAGATTGTTAATATTTAAAATCTTAATCCAACGCGCTCAGAGACCAAATACTATCACGCATTACGACCGAACAAACAAAGTTCACCTGCTCGATTACCAGAAAAATTTCACGAGAATACAGCTTCATTGCTTGACCTGATTAGATAAGAGATAGACCTTTAAACAAGGTTTCGGATATAAAAAACCTCGCACATATAGCGCGCCGCTCTAGCAGGGTTTTAATCATTGAAGGGGACAGCTTGAAGTAGGTTTACAAAAGCTGTCAAGTTTTAACGACGCCTACCAAAAACCACAATATCGCTTAGTGCGGTTATGCAAAGGATAATTAACGCCAACAAGAACCGCGGGTCAGAAAGGTATAGTTGGCTTTCAACCGGGTAAGCAATAGTTTTGGTCAAAGCCGCAAGTTTGAAATGGTGTTTCCCAGCAAAAGCTGGATTTGTGGTGATATCCATTAGGTCTCGCCGACTGCGATACCTAACCACCGCAGCGCGATCCCAAACTTCAGCGTTTTGGATGCCGACCACATCCAAGGAGGTATGCACCGCATTACCAAAAAATATGGGATGGCTGGCGCGGGTAAATAACGCGGGATACATATGCTCCATGTACCTGTCCATTATCTGATCACTTGATTCACCCGGCTGCGAACCCGCGACATCGCCTGGCGTCTCGTTCATATCAATGTTGTTGACCATCAGAAATTGGTTGCCGGAGTCCGACTGCAAAAATGAACGCAGCCGTCTAAGCGCTTCGTCACTACCGCCAAGCGCTTGCGCTTTACTAAGATAGTGTTCGACCTCAGAAGCGGACAAAGGCCCACTTGTGTTGGTATACCAAAAACTGAAAAGCAAATAGCCGAATAGAGATAAGCCCCAAAGGATTTTTCTAGAACGCAAAACACCTACCCTCAAGCGATTAAGTCGATTATGCAGCACCTAATAATAGACGCCATTAAATTATCCAGTGCCTGCTTTAAACGTGAAGCGGCCAAGCCATAAACTATTGGCACCTGAGGCCAAAATTAGGCAATTAAGACTTGGAGCGGTTCCAGGGAGAGCTAGAGTCAACACTGGCATCTTC
>CAJWNY010000119.1 GCA_913043815.1 uncultured Gammaproteobacteria bacterium | reverse complement strand
TTGCCAAATTCCACGGTCTTCTAAGTATTTAGCTGCAGCCACTTTGGTATTAAATTGAATTCCGTCATTTAGCCCAAAACGTTCTGCAACGTGCTCTGCGTATTTTAGGATTTCTCCCTGAGTAGCGTACTTTTCGCTCCACTCCCATTCTTGCTGTAGTTCTTCAGAAAACTGATAAGAATATTGCATGCTCGGAATGTCGCAGCGTGCACCAGGATAACGATTCCAATACCAGGTACCACCCACACCAGTACCTGCTTCAATAACTTTGGCGTTTAAACCTTGTTGACGTAATCTGTGCAGCATATAAATACCGGCAAAACCTGCGCCTACTACAATTGCGTCTAAAGCCCTATTTGCATCGGTCATTTTCTTCTTCCTCTAAAATTAATTCTCTTTATTCTTTTGAAGTATTTGCTTTTTACTTATTAACCTATTGCAACGTCTGGTATCCAGTTGCCGTGCGCGCCATATGGGACGCGATATGGCAGCTCAATGGTGGCAACCGGCGGGGCAGAAAAATTTTGTGCGTCAATAATGACTAACCGAGATTTGCCGCTGGTTTCGTCGTGAGCCAGCGTCATGATCCAGCCTTCGTCTTCGCTAATCTCGGCAAGATCGGAAGTCTTGGCGCTTGGAGCAAATACTGGTTCTGCTCCGCGAACATTATGGCCCAAGAAATGTTCTTCGCAACTCCCGCTGGGTAGATCGTATTTATACAGTTTAGCCCCATAAATGGGCTCTTCGCTGTTGCCTTCGCCCTCTAAGCTCATTAAGTAGCCAAACCTGTTTTCTAGTCCCACCAGAGAATCGTTGACTCTGCCGAAGTCGGCTGGACGGTCGTCTACTTTATCTTCCGACACAGTGCCGGTATTCAAATCTATCTGCCATCTGTGTAGGCGTCCTACTTCAGAATAGTCTTCTGAGTCGGTGCCAAAGGCGGAGTTTTGTCTGGAGACGTAGAGGGTGATGACGCCGTCTTTTTCAAAAGCATTGACCGGATGAAAGACATAACAAGGGTCAATTTCAAACCAGCGTACGTCGCCATTAGTACCATTGCGGGGCATAACGCCTAAGCGGGCGCCCTTGTCTCGTTGAAAGCTAAAGGGTATGCCTGAGGCCAGTAAATCTAGGTCTAGGGCCAAGGGTAGATCCATAAAGATCACGTGATGCTCGGTAATATTAAAGTCGTGCATCATCACCATGTTGGGCAGGTCAATACCCTCTATCTGCTTGATCTGGCCATCTTGACCAATGCGTATGTATTTCAAATAGGGCTGTTCAAAGGAAAAATAGCTGAACGCCAGCATTTCTCCAGTAACAGGGCAAATCTTTGGGTGCGCGGTCATGGAGCAGGTCAGCGCGTCGTCGTAATTCTCGTAACCAATGGTATTTAAATCTTGGTCTATTCTCCAAGGCCAGTGAGCCTCTTCAAGGCAGAGGATTTTGCCAGCGTGGGCAACTACGTGGGTATTACCTTTGCCACGTTTAAGGTCGCCTAGGCCTGCGCCTGGATCTGTTAGTGGCTGGGTAATATCGTCTGTCTGAATAAAGCGGTTGCGGTACCATTGGGCTTTGCCATGAGCGAGGCGGATGCCGTGGACCATGCCATCTCCCAAAAACCAATGGTTTGACGTGCCTGAGTGAGGGTTAGGGCCGGTGCGTATATAGACTCCTTCAAGCTCTGGTGGAATGCTGCCTATAACTTTTAAGTCACTGGTAGAACGTTCTTCTAGCATCGGCTCCCAATTGCCGCGCAGGTGCCATGGTATTGCTAGCTGGTCCATATTATCCCCCCTCATTATCCAGATCTCCCAAGTAAAGATATAACAGTTACAGCGCAAAAATTACAGCTACGAATTATGCCTTATGCCTTTTAATCTGGCTGAATATCGCAGGACCTTTACGACCAGTTACAGCAACGCTAAAAGGTTTACGGCGAGTATCTCAAGGTTATTCATTCAGCAAGCGTGAAAATGAGCGGCTTTGTGGATGCCCTTTTGTTGTCAATATGTCCTATAGTAATCTGAAGAAATAAACACAAATTTGAAGAGAGGGTTCATGGACGTTGCACGCAAATCGATTTTCCCCATTGCTTATGACAGCTGGGAAAGTATTGCCGCTCGTGAGATGGCAGGTTCAGATAAAGAACAATCCATAAGTCATTTGCAAAGCTGGAATTTGCACGTTTTTGCTCGACGGGTAATCAATGACGATACCGGTGAAATGGGTAATCCAATTTTGCCCAGCGATGTAATATTCATTGAACCGCCAGTAAAGGCCTAGCTTGGCAACGGTGATTAATAGGGTCGAAATTGCGGCGGCTCATGAAGGGGTGGCTGAACTTATCGTAGATTTGCTGTTTGATAATGGCGGCATATCAAAAGTTAGCTTGGATGCGCATACCAGTAGATTGTTGATGGATGCATGCGCGGCAGATGGCCCTAACGATTTGGTCGGTCAAAACTGGGAGAAGGTGCGAGATGCGTTGTCTCTGTCTTACAACCGATATACTTAATAGTACTCAGTAGTTAAGGCGCTTTACGAATTGCTAATTTGTATGTGCGCGCTATAGTTTTTGATAGGGGGTAGAAAATGTTAGATTTAGTTATTCGTAATGGTCGTATTGTGGATGGTACGGGCATGCCTTTGTATGCCGCAGATGTGGGCATTAAAGATGGCAAAATTGTCACCGTAGGCAAAGTCTCTGATCCTGCCAAAGAAGAATGTGATGCTAAAGGCCAAATAGTCGCGCCTGGATTCATTGACCCTCATACCCACTTCGACGCTCAGTTGTTATGGGATGGTGCTGCTAAGCCCGCCATTGAACACGGTGTCACGACTATTGTGCCCGGCAACTGTTCGTTGTCTCTCGCGCCATTAAAGGCGGAGCACCGCATGAAGTTGGTGGGCATGTTCAACCAAATAGAAGAGATGCCGCATAAGGCTTTCGAAGAAGGCGTTGAATGGAATTGGGAAACTTTTGAAGAGTTTGTTGGGCGGATTGAAAAAGATCTAACGATTAATGTTGCCCCCCTAGTTGGACACAGTGTTTTACGTTTGTGGGTGATGGGCGATGCGTCCATGGAAGGTCCCGCGAATGAGACCCAAATTAGCGCAATGAAAGACCTACTCAGTCAATGTTTAAGTGCCGGGGCAATTGGTCTTTCTAGTAGTTTTGTAGATATGGATGAGCGTCTTCAGCCCGTGCCTAGTCGTTATTCTGACACCGTTGAGTTAGCTGCATTGTGTGATGTTTTGGCGGAGCACAACAAGATCCTTCAAGTGGTACATGAGTTTTACGATACAGATCTTACTTTGGCTCGAGTGGATCAACTGGCTGAAATAAGCTTGAAGCATGGAATTACAACCACGTTGTCGCCGTTGTTTGTCAGTGAAGATAACGCTGAAGGTGCTAAGCAAATCATACAGCGTGTTGTGGATCAGACTGCCAGGGGCGCGAGAGTTTGGCCGCAAGTACAAACTCGCCCAATAGACATTAGCTTTACCTTTGCCGTACCGAGTCTTTTGTTTATGCGTTTGCCCGGTTGGTACGCATTAATGCGTTTCAGTACCCCAGAGCAAATTATGGCGACCCTACAGAACTCTGAAATGCGAGAAAAGTTGGTAGGCGAAGCCCAGCGAATGATGTCGCTGTGGAAGCGCTTAATATTACGTCAGGCGCAAACGGAAGCGAACCAAGTTTACGTAGGTAAAACATTGGCGGAGATAGCAGAGCTTCGCGGCACTGACCCCCTCAACGTGATGATCGACTTGTCTTTGGAAGAGTCACTGGACGCACATTTTCTCTCCAGTGATATGGGACATAACGATGACGAGTTGGTGGCAAGTTTCTTGACTCACCCTAATGTAATGATTGGCGCTAGTGATGGCGGTGCGCACATTTTATCGTTCTCCACTTACGGCGACACTGGTTATCTGTTTTCTCGTTTTGTGCGTCAATGCAATGCTTTGGGACTAGAGCAAGCGGTGAAGAAGATTACTTCAGATACTGCAAGCTTATGGGGCCTCCATAACCGCGGTTTCGTAAAAGTTGGCTTCGCTGCAGACATCACGATATTCGATGATAAGAATATTGGCCGAGGCCCAGAATATTATGTTCAAGACGTACCCGGCGATGGTTATCGATATGTACGCGACGCGATCGGTGTAGACACAGTGATTATCGGCGGCGCAGTTGCGTATAACAGCAATTCTGGCTACACCGACCAACGTAAAGGCCAGGTTATAGGCTGAGGAAAAATCACATCAGACCAGTAGGCTTGCCTGCTGATCTGGTTGTATGTTGGCGATAATTCTGGGGAGAGGCTTCTATGCAACTACTTAGCAACGAAGAATGGGCGCAAAAATGTAACGCAGATGGAGAATTTTCCATTGCAGCGAGATATTGGCAAGGCGGCTTAAAGCT
>CAJWNY010000118.1 GCA_913043815.1 uncultured Gammaproteobacteria bacterium | reverse complement strand
CCTTATCTATGCCTGCAGTAGCAATCAACAATCTGACCGCCTGAATCATCTCTTGAGCGCCTAGTTCGTATGCCGCCGCCTGAAGACGCTTGCCGTCTGGCACGCAGTACGTACAAGCATAATTACATGCAGCCGTAAGGCTGATGCGCAGATTACGAAAGCTTCTGCCTTGGCGATCAACAATTAGATTATTTTCTGTAGCAACTGGATTCATAATTTTTCAGCGATAGCCTTAAGCAACTTTGATACAAAATCTCTAGCCCAAAATACTCGGTTTGACCCCTTAATTAGAAGGGCATCCTCAGGATGAATTAGCGCTGTAAGGTCTTTTAATAAAATCCCACTGGCTTCAGGGTAAAAATGCAGGTTATTGTGACGCAGCCCCAAACCTTGATCAGCTGCAAATGCTACCGCTTGCTCGTCAAATAAACCTTCACTGGCAGCTAGGTGCATCATTGCCGAGCCCACCAAAAAGACTACATCAAAGCCACCAAGTTGGGTTAATAAATTTTTGTGAGCGCTAGCAGACTCATCTCCCAACTCTAGCATTTCGCCAAGCACTGCGATTTTACGAAGACTATCGCGCTGACAAAAAGCCTTAATGGCCGCCCGCATACTGGCTGAGTTGGCGTTATAACTGTCATCAACAACTGTCACGCCCCCATGACCTATGACGTTGCCGCGCCCAGTAGGTAAAACTGAGTCGTCGAGGTTCAGCGCCGGGGATAAATCTTGATCAAGAAGCTTGGTAGCCAGAATTACTGCGGCTAAGGTATTGGCGCGATGCGCACCACCACCGGGAATTCGAGCCTGCAATTTTTCACCAAACAGGGTGAGTGCTAGGCGGTCGCCTAGCACTTCTAAGATACGCGCATCGGCGCCAGCAAATTCACCGAAGGTAAAGCCAGGCAACCCCAGTGATGCCTCCACTACTTTGATACCAGCGTTGCCCTCGCGTTCATCCTTAACTTGGTTAATGGTCGTTTCAAACGGTGCAAAAATCTGCGACTTTTCCTCTATTAATGCATCGCGCCCTGAAAAGTTCTCAATATGTGCGTTGTGCACATTCAGCAAAATGGCTAAATCGGCGTTTACCATATTGGCTAGCGGCCTTATCTCGCCAGGGCCACTGGTACCAATTTCAAAGACAAATGCCGGGGCCTCTGGCCTTGCATTGGCTAAGGCCAATGGCACACCTATATGATTATTAAAGCTGCCAGGCGGCGAGTATGCGGACAAGGCGGCGGTTAAGAAATGTTTTGCTGTGGTCTTGCCGCTGCTGCCAGTAATGGCGCACACCGGATTCTTCAGGCGTTTGCGCGCTATGCCAGCTAAATGCCAGAGCGCATCGTAGGTGTCAGAGACTATGATTTGTGGCAGCGCCACAGGCACACCCCGCGCAACAATGGCGGCAACAGCGCCGTTTGCTAAGGCAGCGCCAACAAAATCATGACCGTCTACTTGGCTCACATAACTGGGATTAAACCTTGATCCGGGATCACCCGGCAACGCTATAAACAAGTCACCTCTAGCTGCCAGACGGCTGTCCACCACCACGCGTTGAATAAACGTATCACCTTTGTTTAAAGCATCAAGCTCGACAGGTAATTCAGCTCCCGCAGCAGGGTAAAGCGTCGCTTCGGCGTCGAATCCACTTTTTAGGTCTTGCCAGCGCCAAAGATTAGTTTTTTTTGCTTTATCATTCTGCATCCAAGCATTCTAGCCTGTTTCGAAAAGCAATAGTCACCGACTCCTACAAAAGGTCGCTACTGCAACGGGCGCAATAGCTAAGCCTAGAAAGGGAACCTAAATAGTTGATCTAGACCTTCCCCCGAACCAATGGAATTTCCGTTATCAGAGGGTAGCTACAATTCTGGCGATAAGGTCTTAATCTCTTGAAGTTATAGATACAGCCCTTGGTCAACATCTGAAGCTATAAACTAAGCCACCCACAAGGTAAGCTCTTCCTCTGCCTTTCACCCTCCATAGGATCTGTATTCATGTCCGAATCAAACGGATTTTTCTCCAAACTAGGCCATAGAATCTCTCAGGCCAGAACATTCGTGGTTAATAGCGTTTTCGTTGTGATTGTTCTGTCTATTCTCGTGAGTTTATTTGGTGGCAAAGAGACACCGACTATTAGAAATAACAGCGCACTGATCATCCAGCCTAAGGGCACAATCGTTGAGCAAAGTGTTGCGCCAAATAATTGGCAAGATGCACTTTTTCAAGACTCCAGTGATGCGAGCATTGAGATCGGACATATTTTGCATGCCATCAAAATTGCCGGCACTGATGAAAAAATTAAGATGATTGTTTTAGGCCTCGATGACCTTAACGGCGTCAGCCTGACACAAGCTCAACGTATTACTGAAGCCCTACAAAAATTTAAAGAAACCGGCAAAAAAATAATTTCTTATGGGAATATTTTTGAACAAAATCAATACTATATAGCCAGCTCTTCGAATGAACTTTATATGAATCCGTGGGGGCAAATGCTGCTTCAAGGCTACGGTGGCAACAATCTTTACTTCAAGGACCTACTGGCTAAATTAGACATCAATATGCATATCTTCAGGGTCGGAGAATTTAAGTCCGCCACAGAACCCTTTTCTCGTATCAACATGTCCGACGAGGCCAGACAGGCCAGCTCAGGTTTGTATCAAGGCATATGGGGTGAATTGGTTGAAGGCATTGCAGAGAACCGCCAACTGACCCGCAACGAGGTAAATGATTACGCGCAAAACTTTGACGTGCTGCTGGCAAAAACCAGTGGTGATATGGCCAGAGCTGCGTTGGAGGCCAATTTGATAGATGAATTGCTCACGCCAGACCAAATGGAAACCCGCATTGCAATCGAAGTAGGCAGATATAAAGGTGAGATAAACGGTATTGGCATGGGCTCTTATCTGAATATTCGGGGGTTAATAGACTCAGTGACTGATGAAAATGCTCCAGAAATTGGCGTGATTGTTGTGCAAGGCGCAATACTTGAAGACGGCGAAGGCCTGAGCAATGTGGCATCAGCCAATGATTTGGTTGGGCGTATTCGTCAAGCTAGGTTCAACGAAGACCTTAAGGCCCTTGTGATTAGGGTCGACTCCCCCGGCGGAAGCGCCTTCGCATCTGAGCTTATTCGCCAAGAACTGGAATTATTCCAAGTCACTGGCAGGCCTGTTGTAGCATCATTTGCAAATGTTGCCGCATCAGGCGGTTATTGGATATCGGCTACCAGCGACGCCATTATTGCTGAGTCCGCCACCATCACAGGATCTATCGGCATCTTCGGTGTTATCCCAACTTTTGAGAAATCACTCAGCCGCATTGGCGTATACAGCGACGGAGTGGGCACAACGCCACTTGCACGCGGGATGGATTCCTTTTCAGGCTTAAGCCCTCAGGCCCAAGCGATTTTTCAAGCCAGCGTGGAATTCGGCTACGGGCAATTTATAGACCTTGTCGCTCGTGGGCGAGATATGCCAAAGGCAGAAGTAGAAAAAGTGGCCCAAGGTCGTGTTTGGCAAGGCAGCAAAGCCTTGGAGCTTGGATTGGTAGATGCCCTAGGAGACATTAATGTTGCGCTGGCAAAGGCAGCAGAATTGGCGGGTATAGCGCAATGGCGAGCCGTCGACTTAAGACAGCCCCTCGACCCACGAAGCATTTTTATTACAGAAATAATGGAGTCTTTTGGGTTTCAGCTGTCTGCTAATACCCATCCATGGCTGCACAATGTTCAAAAAGAGCTCAACACACTCGCATTGTTCACCGATCGCAGACACACCTTTGCGCTGTGTTTGGCCTGCTCGAATTAAGAACTAACAATCTGCAATTTGAGTAGGAGCCTTAGAGAAAAGCCGCGGAGAGATGCTAAAAAATCTGGCCTTGCGCAAGTGGGCGCCAAATTAAGAATCGGCGGAAAGAGTTCTCGCGAGTTCGAACGAAGTACGTTCACTCCGCTGAGCCATCTAAGAAGCTGGCTTTTAGCAGGTTTGAACCTAGATATAGAGCTGAGCTTTAAAAGCTGCCTATACACGGTTCGCCCACTCCCGCAAAGCACCTACTTCGAAGACCTTTCTAAGAAACTCCGCATCAAAACGCATTGGAGAGACCCGGCTAGTTACAGTGACTAAGGGTTAGAGTCTTTAAAACGCTGCCAGTAATCCTCGGTCATCTCTTTGACCTCTTTTCGCATCAACAAAATGCCGAACAAATTCGGAAGCGTCATAAGCGCAACAGTGACTGCTGAAATCAGCCAGATCAACGTTGTGTCAACAATGGTGGCAAGAAAGAAGCCACTCACGTAGAGCAGACGATAAGGGGTCACCCAGCGCGTTCCCACAAGATAAGTAACCGCTCTGTCGCCATAATAAGACCACGCTAGCGCTGTTGAGAACGCGAACATAACCAAGCCAATTGTCACCAGATAAGCACCACTAGCGCCCAAGAAGCTGCTTTCAAAGGCCTTCGCGGTTAACGGCACCGAGTGCAAAAGAGATTCCCCATTCAGGGTCAAACCGCGATCGTTCAAGCCACCTTCTTCAACTAATACGATGCCCGTGAAAGGCTCGCCGTCTTTGCTCACCCGCACGTTCTCTGCAACCGAGCGATTATGCAATACCGTTACATTAGACAGCATCAGCACGCCGTCGCGAGCCTGTATCGTGCCGCTATAAGCCTTAACCGGGTCATTTTCTGGCGGCTTGAAGTCTAGGTGGGCC
>CAJWNY010000117.1 GCA_913043815.1 uncultured Gammaproteobacteria bacterium | reverse complement strand
TTTTGTTACAAAGATGGCTTGGGTTACGACACTAGGTTGCGCTTACCTGTTAACGCTTGATTAAAAAACGCGCAACTGTATCGGTCGCACCAACTCTCGAACTGCCAGTTTTCTAAAAACGCTCCGTGTCCGCCACGATTAACCCAGTCTAAGGAAATTGAATCTGGCAGATTGGAATAGTGTTTAGCTGGGATAATAGGGTCGTCTCCCGCCGCTAATATTTTCGCCATTACCCCTTCAAGTGCACCGTTGCTTAAATCATAAGCCGCAAAGTAATCATCGGTATTAGTGTATTCCGTATGGTACTTGACAAAATAATCCGTCATTGATGTTATTGAAGATAAATTCATTGCATCTTGAAAGTTATAGAGCTGCGGAAAAGCCGTCTCTTTTTTGCTCCAAAGGGCGCGCCATTTGCGCATAAAATATTGTTCGTAAATGATGTTGTTACTGATTTTGAGCATTGTTTCTTCTGGGCTCAATGCGGGGCAGACTGCCAGCGTTGTCAGTTCTGGTATTTGTTTAGCAATGCGCAGCGCAAAGTTTCCGCCCATGGAATAGCCAATTAGACCAGCCGGGGCCTGCGGAAATTCATCCTTCAATGCTTTTACTAAGCCCACAACTTCGTTAATGAGGGCAGAATGAAAAAGACCGCTGTTCAGATGCGCAGTATCCCCATGGTCTCGTAGATTGATCCGCGCAACGTTAAAGCCGTCTCGCCAAAGAGCATATGCGCCGGAGAGCACATACGTCGATTCAACGTTACCTAGCCAGCCAGGGATCATCATGATTAAAGGCGTTTGGTTTGAGGTGATATTTTGAAAGTTGGTGCTCACAACTAATTTAACGCCTGCCACACTTATTTCTCTTACCTGAGCTCCTGCGACAAACGCTGGCTGCCACTTTGCCTTAAAGAATTTCCGCCCCATGCTAGAAAAAATAGTTTGGGAATGGGGGTTTTTCAGACCAAAAGGCGGTTCAAAAGGCTGGTTGAAAAATTCCGCTCGTGGCGGATAGTTATGCTTGGGCTCATTCATTGTGCTTTGGTAACTTCTTTTTTTTTTGGATTAATGATGTGGTTAAGAGGTCGAACTGGTCCGAGTATATTCTCTCCCCGTATATGCCGCTTTTTTCTAATAGTTTGATTATTGAATTGGGGCCAGCCAAATGCGCGGCGCCTACTAATACAAAATAGCTCTCGTTGGTGTTGAGATAACCGGCAATTTTTTTACTCATTCCCTCGTTGCGATTATCTAATAACTGTTTCGAAAAATCGTTAAGAAGTTTGGAGTCACCATTTTGCTCAGTTATGAGGCTCGCCATGGTCGCGTCGTCGCCTGTTGCCCAAGCTTGCACTAAGCGGCTCGCGACTGTTTCGATTGCATCGAACTGTTTTACTGTGTCCATTAATACTGCAATTTGCGTTTCCATCGATTGAGCGAAAAGAAAGCTTAGTTGCAGATCTAAGCTTTCTAATTGCAGTATGTCTTGGGGGGGAGTGTTTTTAGAAAAGTGTTCTTCTACGCCCAGATCCGGTTCATAACCCAATGCCACAAAGCCCATAAGTGACAGCTGGGTATAAACCATTGCAGGTTTATAGGACTGCAGTGCTTGCAAAGGTACGCCGTATAATGCGGCTGTTTGTGCTAGGCGGCTATAGTCCTGAGCGCTAAAGCTTTCGCGCAGATAACGTTGTTCGGTTAAGCGTGCTGCCGTTTGGGTTTTTGCGTATATCTCCGTCGGGCTAAGCTGATCTGTGTTTACTTCCAAAACTAGTTTGCTGGTCAGGTTGAATGCTTGCTCGTATTGGTTTGGTAAAGGATAGAGGCCTTCTTTAAGTAAGTGCAAAGAGCCCGCAATGTAGACAGTGCTGGTGTCGGAAACGAAACGCCATAGGAACAGAGGGTAGCGTTCGGTGTTTGGTTTTAGCTCGCTCGCTGGAGTGACGGGTACATCATCCATTCGCACCAATTCACAATAGCCTTGTCTTTTAGGTTCAATATTTGCTGCTTTGCATTTATTCTTAGCCTTTAGTGCCGCTACGAATCTATTTTGTTGTTGGCCGCTTGCGTATTCAAAGCTTGGTTGGGCCGTATGAATAGCTATCGATTCATGGGTAGCGGCCAATGCATTACTGCTAAAGAGCAAGCTAGCCAAAACTAATGAATTTCTTATAATTTTATCTAAGCTGTGATTAAGCATATTGTAAAAGTCGATCGTTTTGGCTGGCGCTGGTCAACTTATGCTTCTGCGTCTTTGCCCAGATCTTCTGGAGTTTCTCCAATTGCGGTGACTGCTTGCATAATCAAGCCGGCTATAGTTTGCAATTGCGCTACATCGGCTCCGCGAATTACGAGGTTTGTACCGTAACGCTCATCGCGAAAAAATGGATAGCTGCCCACGTCGGCATCAGGATGTTGGCCTTGGATTTTGGCCAGAGCATCAGCAATTGAACTCTCGCCAGTGTAAGCGCGAACCGTATGACTGTGAATAACTGGACCGCTCTTCAAGTGACCCTCTAGACTTGAGAGCATGCCTTGCATGACCGACGGAATGCCTGCCATAACATGAACGTTTTCCATAGCAAAGCCTTGGGGTCCACCTGAAGGATTATCTATTAACGTTGCACCAAGTGGCACACGAGCCATCAGCAAGCGTGATGCCATAATGTCATCTGGTGCGGGCCGTTTGCGTATACGCACTGCAATATCTGGGTGTTCTATCAGCTTTACGCCAAAAGCTTTGGCAATGCAAACTGCCGTAATATCATCGTGCGTAGGTCCAATGCCGCCGGTAGTAAAGACATAGTCAAACTTATGTCGGACTTCATTTACACTATCAATAATGGTTTTTTCCACATCTGGAATAACCCGGCAATGCCTAATTTGAATGCCCCATTTACCCAATGTCTTAGCAATGTGGTTGAGGTTTATATCTTGAGTCCGGCCTGAAAGAATTTCATTGCCGATAATCAGAACGCAGGCTGTGACCGCATCTTTCATAGAAGTATCGCTTTTCGTTATTTATGTTCGCAGTTTAGCAGATGCCTAAGTGTCGCATGTGTGGCAAATGGCGCCTGCCGCGTAAAAACTCACCGTTAATTGGTAGTATGCGCGCAGGTTTATTTTCAAAAGCCGATTTGCGCTATTTATTGGAAAAAACTGGCTTGCGTTTGGCCGCAAACGCTTTGCGGCCCTCTTTATAATCTTCGCTATTGAAACAGGCATCTACCATGGCGCGCACCTCAGTTACTTCCTCAAGTCGGCTGTCTCGCTCCCACGCATTTACAGCCGCCTTGGCGGCCTTCACAGTAAGGGGTGCATTTGATGCTATGTTGAGCGCGTACTCCATGCAGATTTTTTCTATATTTTCGCGGTTGTGAATAAAGTTAACAATGCCCATTTCTTTGGCTTCAATTGCGGGCATAAAACGCGCCGAGAACATGATGTCTCTTGCATTGCTGGGTCCTACTAGTCTTGCCAATTTTGCTAAGCCCTCATATTCATAGCCCAAGCCCAGCTTTGCCGCAGGAATGCCGAAGCGCGAATCCGGTGTAGCAAATCTAACGTCTGCCGATAATGCTGTAGCAAGTCCACCGCCAATGCAGTAACCCTCGATCAGTGCAATGAGCGGTTTTTCAATTTTACCAAGCCAGTGGGCAGCACGGCCTGCAATTTGCCCATAGCTCGCGCGCTGCTCGGAGTTGGCACGTTTCTCGTCGAACTCAGAAATGTCAGCGCCGGAAACAAAAGCCTTGCCCCCCGCGCCACGCATAATGATTACTCGAACTTCGTCATTGCCGGCAAAATATTTAAGAATATCGCCAATTCCCTGCCACATTTCTAAAGATAATGCGTTATGGCGGGCAGGATTATTAAAAGTCATCCAGCCAATTCCGTCTGCGATATGGGCCTGCATACGCTGTGTTGAAAGCTCAAGTGACATATCTTTCTCTTATAATTTTCTTCTATACTATTGTCTCGGACGAGGCGTCTAAGAATCTCTCGAGAACATTCTGTTATTAGACCTGCAGATTAGTTTGTTCTCTACCCATGGCCTGACTGTAAAAGTACGTCAGTAATGCTTTCAATAACAATCAAAAGTTGAGAATTATGGATTTTGCTTTAACAGACGAACAAGAGTTAATTCGCGATGCAGTGGCCAGAGTGTGTAAAGGTTTTCCCGATGAATACTGGGCGGAAAAAGACACTAAGCACGAGTTCCCATGGGATTTTTACAACGCTATGTCGGAGGCGGGTTGGATTGGTGTAGCTATTCCGGAAGCCTACGGCGGCAGCGGGCGTGGTATTACCGAAGCCAGCATTGTTTTGGAAACTGTGGCCGCTAGTGGGGCCGCCATGAATGGCGCTACACCTTTACATCTTTCCATGTTTGGTATGGAGCCGGTGGTTAAATACGGTTCTGAAGAGATGAAGCAAAAATACCTGCCGCGGGTTGCCAGCGGCGAGATGCACGTCGCTTTTGGCGTTACTGAACCCGACGCTGGCACTGATACTACCTCTATCACCACTTTCGCGCGTCGCGAGGGAGACAATTATATCGTTAGAGGGCGTAAGGTGTGGACCACAAAAGCATTACAATCGGAACGTGTGCTGCTGCTGGTGCGCACCACGGCAAGAAATGAAGTTGAGCGTCGGACCGACGGCATGACCTTGTTGCTAGCCGAGTTACAACGTGACGAAGTGACTATATCGCCTATTGATAAAGTTGGCCGGAATGCAGTGGCGACTTGCGAGGTGGTATATGACGATTTGCCAGTAAAAGTCACGGACCGAGTGGGTGAGGAAGGCAAAGGTTTTAGTTATCTGATTTCAGGACTAAATGCTGAACGTATTTTAATTGC
>CAJWNY010000116.1 GCA_913043815.1 uncultured Gammaproteobacteria bacterium | reverse complement strand
GCATTGGCTCAACTAGTGTTTTACCTGAGATGTGGCCACTACTTGATGAGTTGGTCGATGACGTAATAGTGGTGTCTCATTTGGAAGCAGAGGCGGCGCTCAGGTTGTTGTCCTCAAAAGCCCACTTGGTTTCTGAGGGCGCTGGAGCCGTAGCTTTAGCTGCTGCCATGAAACCGCAGTTTTCTGACAAGAATATTGTAGCCGTGATTTCGGGAGGAAACATTGATCCTAAGACCTTCAGCGAAATCGTAAGTAAGCGCTAGCCTTAATCTAATTTAACGGTCAAAAGAAATAAACTGCTCTTGAAGAGGCCAAAAAGTACTTTCAAACAAATCGTATTTTTACAGTTAACTTGTCCAACAGCGTCAGAGAATGCCGCCACCAATGTAACTGCGTCAGGCGCTAGCTCCAACACACTAGGCTAGAGTTCATGAGTTTCAGCATCTATTTAATTGACAGCCACCGTCGCAGAACTATATCCAAACCCGAATGGCTGGAAACTGATGATCTTCCAACGTGGCATTATCCACATCAGTTGCAAATACCTTCGCCCCTTCTGCTTACAAAGCCATTGCCGAGGCCCATCCTATTCCCTGCCCCACAGCGCTTACCAGGCATGTCTTTTTGTCTAAACGTCCCACCGATATTCCCTCGTCAAACTGGCAAACAAGCCGGACCAATTGGTTCAAAGCTTTTATAGGTTAAGATGAATTCACGATGGCCAAGGTCTTCGGATTTCGTTTGTGTTCCCCCGGCGACAGCAACAATCAGTTCGTATATCTCCGTTCCTATTTGGTCTAGCGTCGCGGTACCTTCGATAATTTGGCCAGCGTTCACGTCCATATCTTCGCGTAATCTCCCGTACATTTCAGGATTTGCCGCGACCTTGATCACAGGTGCCAGTGCCGAGCCTACGACAGAGCCACGTCCAGTCACGAACAATGTCATATGTGCACCAGATGCCATCATCTCAACAATTTCAGCATTGTCAGAAATATTGGGAAAACCAAATCTTACGGGACCATCTGGAACGACATCCATAAGATAAAGTCCCCCCGTCGGTGGGATATCCCCCGGCTTAATAAGTCCTGATATCATCGAAGACCCTGATTTTGCGTAGGCGCCCATCGATTTTTCCTCAATCGTAGACAGTCCGCCGTCTGCGTTTCCAGCAGCAAAGCTTCCAAACCCCAGTGTCGCGTAATATTGTGCGGCTTTCTCAACTGATGCCCGGAGCTCCTCTGCCAATTCTGGCGTCGCTGCACGCGCAGCCATAATGTCTTCACAGCCAATAAGTTCACCAGTTTCTTCAAAAATACATGTGGCTCCCTCTGACACCAATCGATCAAAGGCTCGCCCGGCTGCGGGGTTTCCTGAAATTCCACTTGTCCCGTCAGAACCGCCACAAACAGTACCGATAACAAGATCTGCGACCACCATTGGAACAGTTTTTTCTTCAGACAATGCCTCTACAGCACGTTCAACGAAAGCCTGGCCTCGGGCAATCGCACTTCTTGTACCACCTGTCTTTTGGATCACCAGCGTTTCAACCTGACGGCCACTATCGCGAACAAATTGTTCCAATTTGAAGCGATTGAAACTTTCACAACCAAGCGACACGATCATCACCGCTCCAACGTTTGGATGGGTACAGAGCCGTTCCATCATTGATTGAGCGTATTCATTTGGGAAACACCCAGGAAAACCAATAACATGTGCATGTTCACGATTTGGAAGCGCTATTTCACGGGCAACATGATGGGCGCACTCCACAAGATATGCCACTGCGACCAAATTGCGAATGCCTTTTCGACCGTCCTGTCGGAGATACCCTTCCATTGTCATTTCTCAAACTCAGTTTGGGCGCCCTCAAGCGCATAAGTCGGTGTGTAATCACTCTTCATATTGTGTAAGTGAACATGTTCACCGACCGAAATGTCAGACGTCGCAGAACCAATCGGTACCCCATATTTCAAGATAGCATCGCCCGTTTCCACTGCTCTCAAAGCCAATTTATGCCCCATGCTGACAGCCACGCCCAAAATGACTTCAACATCTCCGATGATCAATGTTTCGCCTTCGGAAATCCCACACCGTACGACAACAACACTGTCTTGAGGTGCGAGGACAATCAGTCGGTTGTCTGTCATTTTCATACCTTCGCCACTGTGCAATTTACAGTAAGGTCCCAATCCAACTCTATCTCAAGCCCCGCTGTTTCAGACATCGTAGCACAACCATTTTTAATTAGTAACGTGTCAGATGAACCGAAATAAAACCTATCCAACGGGATAGGTTTAGTCATCAATTTAGTCAGTACTAACATATGGTATTACAAGCGCTAAGCTAAAAGAACTGATTAATAACTACTGCATGCCACTTGAAGTAAGCAACTGGTAGCCGCCGTTTAGTTTGTCCAAGACTTTCTTGAAGGCGTAGTAGACGGAGCTTACGACAGGATCGGGGGTTTAGCTCTTTGGTCGTCCCACTGGGTTTAATTTCCGCTGGTGGGTGGAGTTTATAAATTCTAAATTTGCAAATGGGTTAAAATACATTTGTAGCTGCATTAAATATAGATAGGTGCCGCTGCGCAATATCAGCATCAGACGGGCTATAGCCGCCGCCTATTACGGTGGCAATTGGGATATTGCGATTCTTAAAATGTTCCAAAACATAACAATCCCGTTTGAAGATACCCTCCAGAGTTAAATCTAAATTTCCCAATTGATCACCCAAGAATACATCGACGCCAGCATCGTATAACACGAGCTCAGGGGTAAACTCTCTGGAGATGTCGTTGAGAGTGCGGTGTAGCTGATGGAGATAGGCATTGTCTTCCAAGTGGCGATCGAGCGATACATCACGCGTACCTTGACGTTTTTGGAATGGAAAGTTTTGCTCGCAGTGCAACGAACAGGTATAGATACCACTCTTGCCATGGCATATGTCTATAGTCCCATCGCCTTGGTGTACGTCCAAGTCTAGGATTAGAACATTTCCAACTAATCCATGTTCGATCAAGTTTACAGCAGTAAATGCTAAATCATTGAGCACACAAAACCCTGACCCATGGGAATAATGTGCGTGATGTGTGCCCCCAGCAGCATGGCAAGCGATGCCTGTGTTTAAAGCCTTCAGAGCCGTCGTATAGGTTCCGTTTAAGGCAAGGAAACTACGTTTAATCAGCTGAGCATTCATAGGCAAATTGATTTGTCGAACTTCTCCTTGCAATAGCGTCCCTGTTGCCACGCGGTGCACATAGTCTCGCGCATGGGCACGCTGGATATCTCGATAACGCACTGGAGAGGATTGTATGAATTCTAATTGCTTGGAGAAGTCACTACGTTGAAGATGATGCGCTAGCTTAGAGAATTTTGTCCCATTAAAGCGATGTGTCGGCGGTACGCTAATATCGTAAGAATCATTGTAAACGACTGGAATGCGAGACACGACGAGACCTTAAGTGAGTTTGTAAAGCGACCGGTGGTTGTTCGTAGTGTTAATTTCTACTGGTTGGAAGTCTTATTTTCAGTTGATGAAAGCACAGAAATGGAAACACAAATAAAGAGAATGATTGATGATATTAATGACGAGTAGAAGGCCAAAGAAATTAGGCGCACCACAATCGAAAGAACTATCCACTTGAAACTCATTATTGCAGAACATTAACTAAATCATGTCCAGATACCAAAAGGCTTACCGTTCAGTTCTCAAATGAATTTACGCCTCTAACACTAAAGGCCCTAGTGTGAGTGCGGTCGCTTGGTGCGCGTATGAGCCCCAGCGTAAGTAATCTGCCGCAACAACCATTCAAACGGACCCAATCTAAAAAAAGTTCGCCAGATGCTCAGTGCAATAATCAGAATGACTGTTATTAGCAGCGCTATGACCGATGCTGTTCCCCGGTTGACCGCATCCCAAAGACCCAACCCATACGAGGAAAAAATGCTCGATAAGATTATCGACTGACCAAGGTATATGCTTAGGCTAGACTCGCCAGCCGCGACAAAACGGGACATAATTGGGCTTGGAGCTTGCGATATCAGGGCGATCAGGCCGAGATATCCTAAAGTTACTATTGGTGCGACGACTAAGGTCAGAGCTTCCCCTGCAACTGCCGGACCCCAAGACCAGAGGGCAGCTGCGAGCAAGCTCAAAAAAATACCAGGTACAAGGCAAAAACGTCGCGCGCGCTGCCACAAAGGGTGCTGTGCCTTGTCTATCATTCCTGACTTCACTGAAGCCAGCCCTAGACAGAACCAGCCAAGGGCAGAAATGCCCTGTGTGGTGAGCAACAAAGGTAGGGTAAACGCAAAACTAATGCTTCTGAAAATAGCAGCGTCAAAAAAGCTACCCTCACCCAGAGTTTCTTGCTCGTATTGAGAGAATTCAGCAGGTATTTCTGATGTAGCAAAGAAAAATGGCAAACCAAAAATAGGCTGAAGTATCAGAAGAGTACAGCCAACTTTTACCAGCCACGCGGCGGGCCGGTTGCGAAAGAGGTATAGGATACTACCGGTCAAAGAGTAGATGACAAGAATGTCGCCAGGAAAGAACAAACACCCGTGTACAACCCCTATCAAAAAAAGGCCAATCATTCGGTTGCGATAAATGCGGCCGAAAGGCAAACCGAGTCGCTCCGACGAGCGCATCAAAAACCCAACCCCCACGCCAAACATGAACGAGAACAAGCCATAGGTTTTGAGCAGTGCCAGCCCGTTGACAAGCCATAAGGCCACAGCATCTTTAAACGTCTCACCGGCAGGGCCAGTGATGCTATTTAAATTAGGAAATGCGATGAACTGTACATTGACAATGACAATACCAAACAGCGCAATGAGCCGAAGGTAGTCTGGCATCAAGGCACGAGCGTGTGCAGTATTCAATTCAAACTCTCCATGCAGAATTGGAACCAAGCACTAAAATATTTACTGTGGCAAGTGTGTCTGTATTAGGCGTTGTTGGCGTGGGCTAATTACTCACACAAGACCGTCCTGCGTCCGTGGACCATTCGACTTGACCCCGAGTTAATTTTACGAGCAACCTGACCGACAAGACCAGCCTTAAGTGGTCACTA
>CAJWNY010000115.1 GCA_913043815.1 uncultured Gammaproteobacteria bacterium | reverse complement strand
CAGCCCACCAGCCCATCAGCCAACATCGACGCATAAATTTTTGCTGGCTTAAGTTAGCTTGTCTTGTCTATCCGGTCCTGGCGCAGTGATTTTCTTCTCACTTTGCCCGCGTCATCGCGCATGGGTTCATCAGAGAGTTCAATGGTCCTAGGAATTTTGTAACGCACTAACCTTTCAGCCAAGTGGTTTAACAAGTCAGCCTCGACAATGCCATCAGGTGCATCGACTATCGCGTGCACGTAGTTGCCCAAGTCTTCGTGCGGTAAACCTATTGCTGCAGATGAGCGCACGCCGGGGAAACTGTCAATGGCTGCTTCAACTTCAGCCGGGTAAATGTTTGCCCCGCCTGACAAAATCATATCGGTTTGCCGATCCGCAAGATATAAATAGCCCTCTTCGTCGAAGTAACCCATATCGCCAATACTTTCAAAGCCGCCGTCAATGGCTTTTGGTTCTGCGCCAATGTAGTGATAGGTACTGCCTTGGCCAGTAAGAGGGCGTAAGAATACCTCACCTATTTCGTTTGCAGGTAGGCGCTCGCCAGCGCCATTAACGACAATAATTTCACAGGTTTCGTTTGGCTTACCTACTGAGCCACGATGAGTTACCCATTCAGGTCCGCTGATCACTGTGCCGCCTTGGCCTTCTGTGCCACCGTATAACTCCCAAATTACATCCGCTCCTAGCCAGTCGATAAATGCCTCTTTCAACCAAGCCGGGCAGGGTGCCGCGAGATGCCACAGCACTTTAAGACTAGAAAGGTCATGGCGATTTTTTATTTCGTCCGGTAGGTTCCAAATACGCTGCATCATAGTGGGAACCATATAAACAATATCTATCTTCTGCTGCTCGATTAGCATCAAAGTTTCGTCGGCATCGAAGCGCGTTGTTATGGTGATCTGATTGCCACGGAATAAGGCAGTCATGGCCCAGAGAAAAGGGCCGTTATGGTACAAGGGCCCGGGTATGAGCATGGAACCCTTGAGTTTTGTGTGCAGCCTACAGGTATCTATATCCCAGATTGCGGGGTTGGCGGCAACAATAAGTTTGGGCCTGCCGGTACTGCCGCCAGATGTCATGGCTTTAAATGAGTTGGCGATTTTTTCCGGCAGCTGTTCATCTGAAAGAGATTGATTTGGCTCGTAACCTGTAGGCAATGTTACATAGCCCTGGTGAGCGCCATCGGCAACTCCGGTGATTAGTTTAGGGTTGCCCACTTCTACAATTTGATCACGTTCAAATTTAGGCAGCTTTGCAGAAACAGGCTGGGGGGTTGCACCGATTTTCCATGTTGCGATCGTCGATTTGAAAAACTCTATACCGTTGGGTAAGGCTATGGTTACGAAATCGTCTTGGCCCACGCCCAGTGCTTCATAAGCCCTAGCCAGCTTGTTGGTCTGGCGGTCTAATTCGCCCCAAGTGATGGTTTCGCCGTCGTGGTAAATAGCTACTCTATCTTCTTGAATTGTAGACCAGTGGCCAACTATCCGGCTGAGAGGGATCATTTGCATGTTGCGCTTTCCATTATTTTAACGGCTTTTCATAGTCAGTCACGGTACAAGGTCGCAAAATGATCGTCAAACGCGCGCATTAGTAGGCGCCAATAGCTCGCTTGTTCTTGCATGGCTATTTGTCTCGAGGCTGTTACCGCTGCCGAATACCCGTATGATTGGGTTTTTGCAATTTACGCATCTATTGAATCGCTACAAACAAAAACTTCCGCAACAACAGCCGCGTGAAGATCTTGCCCAGATTATTGCAACTCATTTTGCTTCAAAGTGGCAGCGTCCTATCGCGGCGCATTCGTTGGCGGCGTTTGAATCTATCAGGGGTCGCATTGAGTCGTCATCTCAGTCCCTGGTTATTGATTCCTGCTGCGGCACAGGTGATAGCACGCGTAACTTGGCGGCAGCTTTACCAGACTCGCTTGTATTGGGTATCGATAAGTCGTCGCACCGGTTAGCTCGCCACCGCGATATTGTTGAACAAAATTACTTAATGCTTCGGGCAGATGTTAATGATTTTTGGCGATTAGCGTTGGAGGCTCGTTGGCAACCGACCCAACACTATCTTTTTTATCCCAACCCTTATCCGAAAGCTTCGCAAATTAGAAAGCGCTGGTATGGCTCTCCCGCTTTTCCCACCCTACTAGGTCTTGGTGGTCAACTCACTGTTCGCTCTAATTGGTCGATATACATACAAGAGTTTGTCTTGGCTTTAAACGCTGTCGGTTTTGATTCTCACAGTAGACAGGTGACAGGCGAAAAGCCTGTCAGCGCGTTTGAGGCTAAGTACCAAGAGCGTGGCGATACTCTGTTTGAATTGGTTTGTGACTTCGATCAGACCAAGCCATGCTAGTCGGGCTCTAAACTAATCCCTACATGCCTCGTAAATCGCACCCTCGTTTGATTAATATTGGACGCATTTCTCTGAATGCTGCTGGTGTATGCATCAGTGGAATACGCGGATAGAGGTGGTGGGTAACATGGTATTGCAAGCCTGAAGAAACTACGTTGCCAAGGGTGCTTTTAAAAGCCGCGGTGTCACTGTAGCGGCCCTGATCTGTTCCCGGATGATGGGGCTTCCAGCTTAGATAATAGGGGATATAAATGTCCGCAATATGCAAAGGCAACCACCACAAAAGGGCCGCCTCTATTGCGTAGCCGCTGCATGCGGAAATAAAGAGCACTAGGGTATAGCTTGCTCGAATGGCTATTGCATCGACACCCACGTGGCTGTTTCCAGTGCGTTGTAAAGACTCATAGTAAAGGTCTTTACCCGCGCTTTTAATGGGCTGCTTGCGCATTAGGGCATTCTTAAAATATGCCCTTCTATTTTTTGCATGAACGTCGAAGTCGGGGTCTAGTTCTGCGTTATTGGTGTGGGCGCATTGTGTAAAAATGTTGGCTGACCCAGATTATCAAGCCATAGCTCCCATTAGTGCTGCAGCCCTCGAAGACAGCCGTCTTGTAGAGACTGAGCAGTTCATGGGAGTTTCTTAGTGTCTTATTTTCATCATTGGCGCACTGAAGATAGAGCTGAATATCGTTGTTCTCTGGGCTGTGGTAGGCATCTTAACCGGCATTTCCCCAGTGATTGCTGTGCTGCCGTCCAAAGGAGGTGTGTTAACTTTTGTAAGTGGACCTTGACGTAAAGTTGATAACACGACAGATTCAAGTGTGAGAAAAATGGACGTCGATAAGTAGATGTACCTATTTAGCAGAAATGCCTTTTCATGAGCACGAAGAAAAGGTAAGAAAGACAAGAAAGAAAAAACTAATCTACAGTGGGGGGAGATATTGTGGAATACGATTTAATCATTTCGGGCGGTACCGTGATTGACGGTACTGGTGCAGAGGGTAAGCGCACTGATGTGGCGGTCAGCAATGGACGCATAGCTCGCATTGGAGATCTTTCGGCAGATAGTGCGGCGCGTACTATCGACGCCTCAGGCAAGGTGGTTACCCCAGGTTTTGTGGATCTCCACACCCACCTAGACGCACAAGTAGGTTGGGACCCTTTAATGAGTTCCAGCTCCTATCATGGTGTAACCACCGCAATGATTGGTAATTGCGGGGTTACCTTTGCGCCGTGTAGCCCCAAGAATCGTCGCTATTTGGCTGAGCTTATGGAGTCTGTAGAAGACATCGCCGCTGACGCAATTATGGACGGTCTCCCTTGGGACTGGACGACTTATGGTGAATATTTAGATTCTGTACAGGCGCTAAGGCCTGCGCTTAACATTGTTGGTCTTGCTGGCCATTCGGCTATTCGTTACGAGGCTATGGGCGACCGCAGTATGGATGAGGGCGTTCAAGCTTCCAATAAAGAGCTGGATCACATCGCGCGCATGGTTAAGCAGTCTGTGGAAGAAGGGGCTGTGGGTTTTTCTACCTCACGCTTTCTCTTGCACACAGTTCCAGATGGCCGCTGCACACCAGGCACTTGGGCCGACTTGCGCGAGACTAAGGCGATTCAGCGAGCCATAGTAGATGGCGGTGGAGCTGGAGCTATGTTCCAGACCGTCAACGATATGCAAACTCGTTCAGAAAATGAATTGCAGATGATGAGAGACGCAACCGAATTAGGTTGCCAGGTATTGTTTTCGGGCGGGACAAGCCCTCAAGGCGACGGAGGTGTAGCGCGTTGGAATGATTTTTTTGAAGAGCAAAACGAAGGAGAAAAACGCTTAGCAAGCCTTTGTCATACTCGCCCCAGCGGTGCATTTTTTGGCTTAGCACAACTTTCTCCGTTCACCAAAAGATCCAGTGCTTGGAAAGATCTAATGGCGCTGCCAACTATTGCTGACCGCGTAGACGCCATGCGGAATGAAGCAATGCGCGCCACGCTTATCGCAGAGGGTATTGCCGCAGGTGATATGCAAAAGCTTGCGCATATGCTGCATCCATTTGGGACGGATGAGACGCCAGATCTTGATTTCAATCGCCGGGCTAGTCTTCAACAGTTGGCTGAAGAAAGCGGCAAAGATCCGGTAGAAATTTATGTCGAACGTTTGCTGGCTTCCGAGGGTAAAGAATTCTTTAATTATTGGATGTTCGGGGGTCACCTTGAAAACCAATGGAAATACATGCAATTGCCGCACGTAGTGCCTATGTTGGGTGATGCCGGTGCCCATGTTGGGTTCTTTACCGACACTGATTCGCCTACGGTATTGCTCAGCGAACTTACTCGTGAACAAGGTGTGTATACGTTATCAGAGGCTATTCACCGCATTACCGGTAAGTCCGCAGAAATCATTGGTCTTAAGGAGCGAGGTGAGTTGAAGGAAGGTTGGCACGCAGACATAAATATTATTGATTATGAGAACTTAAGTACCTGCCACCCTGAATACGTAAATGACTTTCCCCATGGTGGGGGCCGTTTTATCGTCAAAGGCAAGGGATATGCAGCTACCTTAGTTGCCGGTGAAGTGATCATCGCTAATGGTCAGCATACAGGTAAACGCCCAGGTCAAGTTATCCGTGAATTTGTGCGCGGCTAAGCAAATAAATAATCGCAAGTAGAAAAACAATTCGTCTGTGAATGAATAATAATAATAAAGAAAGGAATAGTGGAAGTGGAAGTGGAAGT
>CAJWNY010000114.1 GCA_913043815.1 uncultured Gammaproteobacteria bacterium | reverse complement strand
GCCAACCAGGTGATGAATTTAGTGGTGGTGCTGTAGAGATATATGGCCTCGAGACCATGGTAGATTATTCTATACTGTTAGGGGAGGAGCTCTCCTTCTCACTGAACGGCTCCTATACCTACACTCACTCTGAATTTCAGGACAGTTTCCTCTCTACGTTTTCTCAATTCGGTATCGTTAGAGCCGGGGATGAGTTGCCCTATCTACCGCAGCACATGGCAAATATAGATGCGAGGTTGACTAATAATTCATGGGAGTTGTCTGCCAGCATAAAATATCAATCTGAAATGCGAGAAGAGCCAGGATCAAGGAATATCCAATCGGATCTTCATGCTGAAGACTATACGGTTGTAGATCTAGGCGTGACATGGTTTATTTCAGAACCTCTTGCTCTGCAATTGCTGGCTCGGAATGCTGCTGATGACAGAGCGATCGTGTCGCACCGACCTTTCGGCGCTAGACCGAACCTACCTCGGACTCTGATCTTGCGTGCCAAGTATACATTCCTATAGGGCAATGCTCCGGTCTGTACTGGCAGCAGGGGGTAGGATCAAGTTTAGAGTGCCGAGTTTAATATGGATAACATAACTGCACCTCTGCAATTTTTTTTAGACCCCGGCAAACGAATTTACTGGGGTTATGCCTTTACGGCGATTTTAATCGCTTCTCTTGCTACTACTTATCAGCAACGATCGTTTAATCCAGGATCTCAGTTGTTAGCCCTCACAAATCCCCACTATTGGTTTAACCGATCCACACTTATTGATTACGCACTGATGTTGATTAATAGTCTGATCCGCACATCGCTTATTATACCGGCGCTAGGTGCTCGGTTAAGTGGGGCACTCATTGTTGGTGCATTTTTGCAGGTTAACGTGGGTGATGTTCAGATTGTCTCTTCTTCGTGGTTATTCGTTGCAATTTTATTTAGCGGAACGCTATTTCTAGCGGATGACGCTAGCCGCTTTCTTCTACATCGAGAGATGCATCGTTGGCCACTGTTGTGGAAAATGCACAGGGTCCACCACAGCGCTACAATACTCACGCCATTTACGGTTTTTCGCGTTCATCCTATTGAGAGTGTTATTTATTCTGCGAGAGGATTTATCGTCTTCTCGTTAGTAGCAGGTACTTTTATTTGGTTGTTCAAAGGGCAACTTTCCGCTTTAGAAGTGTTGGGCGTAGATGCGTTAGGCTTTATCTTTAATATGGCTGCCGCTAATTTGAGGCATTCTCATGTGCGCCTATCCTTTGGTCCTTTGGAAGGGATGTTTATTAGTCCAACGCAGCACCAGATCCACCACAGCATTTACCATCAAAATGTAAACTTTGGTTCCTGCTTGTCACTATGGGACAAATTCTCCGGTACGCTCGTCCGGTCCAGAGAAATACCTAGGGATACAAAACTAACCTTCGGCCTAAAACAACCTATGAAAATAGGTAGAAGTATCGGGGCCACTGGGCGTGTCTGAATAACACTCTATTTTCTCTAGGTGCGACGACCGCGGAGTCATTAGCATGCACCGCTTGGGCTAGGTTGAATAAGGCGTGACAGTCAATCAGCACCTAGAGTTTTCTTAGGGAGGAGGTCCTATTATGGGGGGGTAGGACCAAAGGCTAGATGTGATTGACTGCCACAAGAAGATAATACCAAATCCGGAAATTAATGCAAATGATAATCATTCGCGTTTATATTTAGCCGCGGATGAAAGGGGTGCGTAGCGCTCTGCAAAAACTCGGCGTTGAGCGCGCCTTGGTTCCTAAGGGTTTTGCTTATTGCCGCTAATACCTACGGGTGCGCTTTGCCCACCCAACCGAGCCTTGGTTACAACTTCACGCAAAGTGTAAGGCGCATTCAGTTCTTCGGCTGAGGAGTCTGGGCCAAGCTCGCCTACCCTTAGGTAATTACCGTTATCCGCGGCGAAGCGAAAATCAACTGTGGCTCCAAAAAGTTCATTAACCCTACCACTTGCGCCAAAGCCGTGGCCCTCATTGGTTTGAGCAGCGTTAGTTGCCTGGTAGCCCATTCGCTGCAGTAGCTTAGGGCTCGCACGTTGCAGTACTTCAGGGCTGACGGACAGCATCCAGTTTTCTTGCTGTCTTATGACTGGGTGTTGCATGCCATTCAGCATCACTACGCGAGGCGTATCCGTGTGATTAATACCGGTGCTGTGCAGCAAGCGGCCGTCTGTAATGACCACGGTACCTGCGGATGCATCCAAATTGATTGCCGGTGGTAGCTTACCTACTGGTCTTTGCGCGCGCACTGCATCAGACAAAGTCCGATGGCTGCCGGGGATAATCAATGTGCCTCCGTTGATTTCATCAATGTCTGTGATCAAAGACATAACGTTAATAGTTAGCGGGCTTCGTGCGTCCAGCGCAATATCTTGATCTTGGTGCAATGCTTGGGGTACGCCACCTTTTAGGGCAATAGAAGCAATCAATGAATTGCTGATCCAGTTCGCGCCTAATGCTTCTGAAACTATCTGTTCAATCAAAGCTCCCCCTTGCACTGTGTCTGGGTGTTGCTCAAGTAGCTCCTCGAAGCACCTGCCTTTGTTGACACAGCAGTTTAGGTTTTGGCCGCTTGGGGTTTTCTGGGCTATGCCAGCAAGGCGTTCGCCCTCCGCTTGCTCTAGAATTCGCTGGTGGATTACAGCGATTTGTTCGGCGGACAGCGCATTTTCAATTTTGCAGTAGCCCCAATTCAACATGTCCGAACGTAGCCTCTCAATATTCTTTGTCGGAATGGGTAGGTCTTCGTGTTTCCAGTAGTGATGTTTGGCAGCAATGGTGGTGTCGTAGTACGAACCCGGTTTGAACTCCCACTGACCCCATTCACTGGAGCGCTTAGGCGGCACAAAGTAAATTTCAGGGTTTGCTTCGAGTACGGAGTTCATTGGATCTTTTGATCCCAGTTCCTCTTGGTACATTGGCATGCCGATACCGGCGTTTGCTGCAATGTGGGTTGGGTCAAATTCTATTGGCACTGTGCTCATTTGTTTGATTGTCCTAGAGGGGATTATATTTTTCGGATATTCCGACGTTACGCTAAATAGCGTTGTGATTCGAGGGTGTGGCTGGGATTATGGTCCATGTCTCGCGTGGGCGATTGGTGGTCGGTTATAAACGAGCATTGGAGTGCACTAGGTTAGTGGCGGTTACAATAACTGCAATTACCAAAGTTCTTTCTTAGACGCTGGTGCAACAATTTAAATTTAGGTTTCAGGTACCTTGGTTGATCGGTTCATCGACTAAGGAAACAGGCTTTGTTTGTGCGAGCAACAGCCCCAAGTAAAGTCAAAAGGGACCTATACCATGTTGCCACTCGTCTCAGCATAGTCAGTATAACTATGCTGACGCAAAAAAAATGACTACTGAGTAACCATTGCTTGGCGCATTGAATCGGTGTCTTCAAAGGCTGTAAATGCAGCTATTTTGCCATTTTCTACAACGACCACTGCTCTTGGATCCGCGAGGACTGAGGTTTTATTTTCCGCATGGTGGCCTGAATTCGCGGGCATAGAAAATATCACAGTAAAAGCGAGTAAAAGTAATTTTTTCATTAATGATCCTTTTCATATTTGTGAATAAAAGAAAGCACTCCTTCTGCTAGGTTTCGTTTTTTCCAATTAGGCCAATCGTTAGTGGCATAGCCTGGCTTTCTCACTTTGCCGCTGGTAACACCCAGTTCTCGTTGGCACCTTCTCCAGCTTGATCCAATGGATAGACTGGTCGTCGTACTTTGTTGAAAGTAATCTGGTTGTAATCCGAGGTACATACCCCGCAGCCCGCGCACTCAATCACTTCTTTGGCCATTTCACGAAAGCCAACACGATAGTGAATACGGCTTTTTAGCATCACATATTGATAGGCAGTGGGTTCCATGCCAAGGCTTCTAAAACATTCAGGGTCATAGGGTTCTATATGTCGAGATATAATTGCGATATCTACAGAACCAACTGATAGCACAGCAGATTTACCCATATTCATTGTAAGTCCCCTAGCCATGGCAACTTGGGCTTGAAACTTACCATTTGATATGAGCTTAACCTCCCCGGTAAGTTTTATGGGCTTGCTTTGCTCCACCAATGCGGGCATTGGAAGTTTGCCGCCCAGTTCCACAGTAACCGTTGCGCCCACGCCGGCTACGGCCATTTGTTCAACCACTTCTGGATCGTAAAAACCAAATACGGCGACGCGGTCTAGGCCAGCATCTAATACGGCGCTGAGTACTTCGGTGGTGTCCATGGTGCCGCCGGAGGCGGTATTATCATAGTGATCTAGTACTATTACAGGACCTTCGCCAGGGTTGTTTGCCGCTTGGGCAGCTTTGCGCATGGATTGATCCAACGGTTCAATCTGGTAGACAAATTTTTCCCGGACATGCCAAGCTTTATTAAGCAGTTCATTGGTATAGCCTAGAGCGGCTTCTGGCTTGTCATCGGTCATGACAACAACACTAAATCCAGCGTCATAGATGTCTGCATGGGGGAAGCCGGTGAAGATACTTACGCCCATACAATCTTGATTTTCTAATTCAATAGCGCGCGCCTGTAAGCCTGCGTTAGGTTGGTCGTCCGTGCCTTGGCGCATAACGTGGGGCAGCATGGGAGCATTGCCCCAGCGTAACACCGGCTTTGCGCTGCCGTTGAGCATTGCAAAAAAGACTTCGGCTGCACGCACCGCAGTGCTGTCCATGTCGATATGCGGATAAGTATGATATCCGGCAAGTACGTCACAATTGCTGACCATAAGTTCGGTAATGTTTGCATGCATATCCAGCGATATAGCTATGGGTAAATCGGGGTTGGCCGATCGAATGCGGCGGAGTAACTCTCCTTCACCGTCGTCGAAGGTCTTGGTAGTCATCGCACCATGCAGGTCCAGCAACAGTGCATCTACGCGCTGGGACAAAGCGACAATTGAGTCGCACATATACGCATAAGCATCGTTTTCTACCGGGCCACTGGGCGCCGCCGCCGCCGCAATGCCCATTTCAATCACAACGTCTTGATGCTCTGCTACTTCAATATAACCGCCCAAACAGGATGCTGTGCCGCGATATGTGTTCAGTGCCGTTTCGCCTTCAAGCGGCTTGCCGTGACCGCCTGAAAAGCGGTCAAGGTTTGTGATCACCGGCGAGAATGTGTTGGTCTCGTGGCTCATCATTGCAATTCCAATCTTCATATCATCCCCCC
>CAJWNY010000113.1 GCA_913043815.1 uncultured Gammaproteobacteria bacterium | reverse complement strand
ATGCACAGCAAGAACATGCTTTTGAGTTGGCCCTGCATGACGCCGGGAATTGTAAACAGCAGCGGTGCAATTTGGATCACAAACCAAACAGCGTTAACCGAAGGCGTAGCCAAAGGCTCTATAAAAAATTGTCTGAGGCCAGTAAGTGAAACCAGTGAACCCAACATTATAAGAATAATAAATAGCCAACCTTTCAATTAGACGCTCCTGTTATTTTTAACGCGAGTTCGGCCAATTGTTGACCGGCCGCTTCGGCTAACGCAGCTTCCTCTGTAGAAAGTTTAGCGCCATTATTCATACCACTGCCTTGCACATGAGTGACGCCGTACGGCGTTCCCCCAGACCGGGTCGAATTTAGTTCAGGGTGGCTATAGGGTAGGCCCTGAATGACCATGCCGTGATGAAGTAATGGGACCATCATGGTCAATAAAGTTGATTCTTGGCCGCCGTGGAGAGAGCCGCTGGAGCAAAATACGCTGGCCGGTTTACCGACCAGGTGCAGGCCTGCCCAAAGGTCTGCTGTGCTGTCCAAAAAATATTTCATTGGCGCAGCCATATTGCCAAAGCGAGTTGCGCTGCCCAGAGCGAGGCCGCTACATCCAGCCAGATCCTCTTTAGTACAAAAAATCGCGCCTTCATCGGGCACTGACGGCGCTGTACGTTCAGTCACGCTGCTTACCGGAGGTACAGTTCTGATTCGTGGTTCTATACCAGCAACCTTGTCGACACCACGGCCCATGTGCAGTGCAATGTTTTGTGTTCCCTGGGTGCGAGAATAGTAGAGAATAAGGACGTAAGGTTTTGTTTTCATAGCAGGTTTAATACTTGTTCGGGTGGTCTGCCAATAATGGCTTTATTAGCGCATACGACAATAGGGCGTTCTATCAATATTGGATGAGAGTTCATGGCCTTGATTAATTGCTCGTTAGTCGTGGTGGGATCACCTAGATTAAGGACATTAAAGGCTTCTTCATTTGTGCGCACTAGCTCAATGGGCTGGAAGTTGAGGAGTGTTAAAATATTTTCTAGCGTGGTAATGCTTGGCGGCTTATCGAGGTACTCGATAATTTCGGGCTCTATTTTGTTCTCTGTAAGTAACGCCAGAGCGGCGCGAGATTTTGAACATTTTGGATTGTGATAAATAACGTAATCTGACATTGAGCTTTAGTAAAGTTCGTTAATGGGAATTAGGAGAACAGTATAGGCATGAGTACGAATGACGCCAGCAATAACAAGCATTTGATTAGTGCATTGCTTGGACAGCGTTGTTTTGCCAATGCTGTCTAATATTTGTCTTTGCTTGGGCAACAACTTATTCGCTACTATTATTTAACGGCGACGGCAACTCTTAGGGATACTGCGCTCTTTGCAGTGGTGCCATTGATGACGTTAACGCTGCTGTTGTTTTCTTTGCTGCCCGAATTTTCGGTTCTGGATCTGGATTTCCAAGATTTTCTTTTCCAGAATGTGGTGCCTGCCGGTTCAGCGCTTGTGCAGGAAAAATTGCTGGAATTTGCTGACAGAGCAACTGGGGTGACGGCAGCGTGAGTTAAAGGGCTTTTGATTACCTCGCTGTTCATGTTGTTAGCGGTTGAAAAACAGTTCAACAACATCTGGCAGGTTTAAGCCACGCAGTGGAGTTTGTACCGAGTTCTAGTTTATTCGGGTATTTTGTCGCTGGGCCCTGTTGCCATTGTCAGTGGCATGCCTGTTAGCGCCTACTTGGTAAGTATCCATTCATCTCGGACTTTGAAGCGTGGACTGTAGGTACAACCCTACTTATTTACTTGCCGGTTTTACTGACCGCTTTAGGTGTTACGGCGCTTTTGCCGCCCTGCCCATATTTTTGATTTGGCTGTATTTGGCTGTATTTGGTTTGGGTGATTGTTTTGGCTGGTGCAGTACTTGGTCGCACTGCAGCGATGGGAGCAAAAGATTTATCTTCATAAGAGCCGACTATTATTAAAGCAATTCGCGTCTTGAATCTGATGCGCTCAGCCTACGCTCGTGGCGAAGGTGTTGACCAGGATCAACTGCTCTCTACGAGCCACTTTGCGGCAAGCCAGTGGCGCGATGCTGTGAAATCATTGCAGGGCCCTAAACTCATAAAACTCGATGAAGATCAGCGCTGGCGCTTGGGTAGAGATCTAAAGACAGTTACTCTATGGCAATTGGTGCAAGTGTTTCCAGAAAACGTTTTGAGGAAGTCGTAATCACGGCGTCTGATTTTCCAGAATTGGTGCATTCGCTGTTGGCCCTAGGTGAATATGGCAAATCCCATTTGTCGTTAAGTCTTGATGAGATATTCACAGGCTTGGAAGTAGTCTACGAGAGCATGGGAATGCTGCGCCGCAAGCAAGCTCAAATTTTTCAGTATTCGCGAGTAATAGATTGATTAAACCTACTTTCTTAAAGCTAGGCTTAGGCCTTAAAGCAATGTTTTTTTTAGCTCTCTTATGCCTAGCCGGGTGCTCTAAAGAACCAAGCTATCGAGTTGCTGACGGCTCTCAAATGAAGTTGTCCGAGCTGCGTGGTAATTGGGTGCTGATCAATTACTGGGCGGATTGGTGCAGGCCTTGCCGTGAAGAAATTCCTGAGTTGAATGTGTTGCACCAGCGCCAAGAAGGCGCGCCCATGTTCGTGCTGGGCGTTAATTTTGATTATCTGGAAGGGCAAGAACTAATTGATTTGGTGGACGAGATGGGCATTGAGTTTCCTGTGCTTGTAGATGATCCTCAGGTCATTGTCGGCTATGCGGCAGCTGAAGTGCTACCCACGACTGTGATAATTTCACCGGAAGGGAAACTGCATAAAGTTTTGATTGGTCCGCAAACTGCCGAAACGATTGAGGCTAGTCTGTAGGCTAGCATTACAACCAAATGCCGCAGCCAAGAGAGCAGCCTACCCAACCAGGTGGTTGTGAGAATTGCTCTTGTTGCACCATTGACTAATCCATAAATCAGCGCTTTTAAAGCGGCTAAACAATTTGCCCCATCACTTGAGCGATCACCTGATCTAATGGCAGTTCAATAGCCTCTTTTTCCTCGCGTTTCTTATATTCCACAACATTATTTTTTAATCCTCTGTCGCCCACAACCAAGCGTTGGGGAATGCCAATTAGGTCGGCATCCGCAAATTTCACGCCGGGTCGTTCGTCTCGATCGTCGAGTAAAATCTCAAGGCCAGCAGCTAAAGCTTCATTGTAAATTTTATCAGACGCTTCTCGCACCGCCTCCGATTTTTGCGGATTCAACGCAACAATGTGCAAATCATAAGGGGTTAGCGATTGCGGCCATAAAATCCCGTTGTCATCATTGTTTTGTTCTATCACAGCGGCCACTAGGCGTGTTACACCCATGCCATAGCAACCCATAATAGGAATCTGACTCATGCCCTCTTTATCAAGAACAGATGCTTCCAGAGGTTCGCTGTAGGCTTTGCCCAATTGAAAAATATGCCCTACTTCAATGCCTCTTAGAAATTTAATGGTGCCGTCACCGTCTGGTGCCGCGTCGCCTTCAACCACATTTCGAGCATCCACTATTTGAGCATCATCTAATGCGCTGTCCCTGTGCCAATTTGCGCCAGTGAAATGCACACCATCTTCGTTAGCGCCGCAAGCGAAATCAGCGAGTGCCGCAGCGTCTCGGTCGACCAGGTATGCAATTTTGCAATTTACGGGCCCTAGAGAACCAGGGTGCGCGCCCATCGATTGAATAATTTCGCTTTCATCAGCGAATCCAAAGGGAGAAGCAACACTTGGCAACTTTGCAGCCTTTATTTCATTTAGTTCATGATCGCCGCGCAAAATTATAGCCACTGGACCTTCAACACCTTTAACAACCAAAGTCTTTACGGTCTGACTAGCCGGTATGTTGAGTAGTTTAGAGATGGCCTCAATAGTTTTTTCGTTGGGGGTATCGATTTTCTCAAGGTCTTGTCTAGGTGCTGTCGCTGCAGAGGGAGCCATTGCGGTAGCTTTCTCTAGATTGGCTGCGTAGCTACCTTCAGCAGAATAGGCAATGGTGTCCTCGCCTGAAGCAGCCAATACGTGAAATTCATGGGAGTTGTTGCCGCCAATATTTCCTGTATCCGCTTGTACAGCTCTAAAGGTTAGCTGCATGCGGTTGAGTATACGTGAATAGCAGTCGTACATTTCTTGATAGGTGGCGTCAAAGCTTTCTTGGTCTAGGTGAAAAGAATAAGCATCTTTCATTATAAATTCGCGCGCTCGCATGACACCAAATCGAGGGCGCCGCTCGTCGCGAAATTTTGTTTGGATCTGATAGAAGTTGATAGGAAGCTGCTTGTAGCTGTGCACTTCGCGACGAAAAATATCGGTGATGACTTCTTCGTGTGTAGGTCCAAGGCAAAAGTCTCGGTCATGCCTATCCTTAATACGCAGCATCTCACTGCCCATTTTTTGCCAGCGGCCACTTTCTTGCCATAGTTCGGCGGGTTGGACTACTGGCATCATTACTTCCTGGGCTCCGCTTATGTTCATCTCTTCGCGAATGATGTGCTCAATTTTACGCAGAACCCTCAGGCCTAATGGCAGCCATGTATATAGACCGCTGGCGAGTTGTCGAATAAGACCCGCGCGCAACATTAGTCTATGGCTGGCTACATCAGCGTCGGCAGGATTTTCTTTTAATGTAGGTAATAGCAAAGTTGATTGGCGCATATTTGAACTTTTTCTTGTGGATGAAAGATCAGTCACATTAGACACAATGCGCAGAGTATATAACAAGCCAAAAAAAACCGATTGGCGTTCAATCGGTTCACTATTTTTAGACCTTTTGCCTAGAGACTCACGCTGTTTTTGTAATTAACCATAACCAGACGATGTGTTTCACTAAGATTAATATTTCTCGAGTTAGCTGACTAGGAGTGGCGAAGCTCACACCTAGTCATATCTGGCATATGGTTGTTAGTCGCTAATATAGCTTTTCAGCTATTAGGCGATCATATCCTTTAGCTTCTTCAGTGCGGAGATGCGGACGCGAGTGGTTGCTGGCTTAGCTGCAATGACGATTTCTTCACCAGTAGCAGGGTTGCGGCCCATACGTTTCTTAGTCGCAGGACGCTTAGCTGCTTTAATCTTAAGAAGTCCGGGGAGTGTGAACTCTCCAACTGAACGCTTTCGGATATGGCGCTCTATTAGAGACTCTAACTCTTCCATAACCGAAGTGACTTGCGCGCGAGTCAAATTAGTCGATTCAGCAATATCATTGATCATTGCTGTTTTGGTCATCTTGATTTTAACGCCGGCTTGTGGCTTGGCGGTAGGAGCGGCCGTAACTGCTTTCTTAGCAGGTGCTTTCTTAGCAGGTGCTTTCTTGGCTGGCGTTTTTTTCGCTGCCGGTGCCTTCTTTGCTACAGGCGCTTTTTTAACTGCTGCTTTCTTAGCAGGTGCTTTCTTGGCGGGTGTCTTTTTAGCGACAGGTGCTTTCTTGGCGGGTGCCTTTTTA
>CAJWNY010000112.1 GCA_913043815.1 uncultured Gammaproteobacteria bacterium | reverse complement strand
CTAAAAACCTCATTTCCTTTCCTTTTTTTATTTTCTTCATTTAAGGTAACCGGTTTAAGATCAAGCTTCCAGTCCCCCCTGCAGCTCCCTAACAGACGGCCACCTTCGTCTGCTAGGCCTAAGTCGACTTCTTGGAGCGTTTAGTAGGAAAAATAATATTCTTAAGTCAGCGCATGCCGCGCAACTGGTTCATTAGGCCCAGTTGTTTGAGCAACATTAATGTGGCCAATTGAGTCATTGGGTGACCGGCCCGTAATTCTGTCTCAGCGCGGGTTTTTTCGATGGCGACTAGACTGACGTCAGTCGCTGTGGTGACTGTTGCGTTGCGTACATCTTCGCCTAGCAGCGCGGCTTCTCCAAAGCACTCGCCAGCGCTTAATGTTGTAATCAACTTATTTTGCGCCGTATTGACCGCAACAGAACCAGACTCTATAAAGTACATTTTGTCGGCGTCAGCGCCGGCTTTAAAAATCTCAGTACCACTAGCTATCTCTACTTTTTGTAGGTCATCATAGTTTTTAAAAATGAATTCGTCTTCAAAAACGATACTGGCTTTTGAATCTTTTCTCATGCCATCAAAAATTCTGTTCAGGCTATAACGAATGATGGTTCGCGAAAAAACACCAGCTTTGTTTGCGAAGTTACGTATTTCCGCGCCCTCAAACACTCTAATTCGTAAATCAGAAAGCACATTGCATTCATAAGCCGTTTCGGCAATCGCAATAGATTCAGCGAAGCCTATCGGATCATTTTCTTGAAAGATTTGTCGCCCCGAGCGACCAGTCTTGAGGTCCTTGGGGCCTATGATCATGAGTTCGCCTTGTTCAATGATTATAGCTTGCTCTTTTGGTTCGAAGTCAAAATAAGCATTAGCACTTACGTTTATTATTTTCGAATATGATTGCAGTTGCTCGGTTAACTCTTGTGCGGAGATCATGTAGAAAGCTCACTTTTTTAGGGCTATGGATGCAGCACTCTTGAAGGAAAATTACGCTACTTTGTCTGATAAACCAAATCAGTGAAACGATAAAATGAAAATATGGCTTGTGACTTAAATGCTAGAACAGTGGTTAACAGGCTATCAAATTAAAATTGTCTTAGTTAGCTGTTATAGCCCCTGTAGATTCCTTCAACGGCAACTAATGCCTATCTTCAGTCACTAAAACACTCACATTTAATCAGCATCGCGACCCTGAATTACTCAAAGCTTAAATCGAGTTGGACAAACTATAAACATAGATGTAGACAAACAGACCCAAACTTCTTAAACGTTGCTGAAAATAAACTTTCGGTTTGCGCGATATAAAGTTGGAAGAGTTTCTAAGGGCTAGAGCGTCTAAGAACGCAGCTTGCAATGGCTAGACTATGGCAACTTCATTCGCTAGTGAGTTATCAGTGGGCTCTTTGGCACTGTTGCTTGTGCTGTTTCTTTGCTCGTACTGCGGTTTCGGCTTTAGATCTTACTTTGGCCGTGACTAAGATAACCCGCTATTTGCAAAGCCAATTAGACAAAATAAGCAATGATGTATGGTCATTGCCGGTTTGATAAAAGATTGGGGGTGCGTTGTCGCAGTAAATAATTTCGGAAGTCCAATGGTCCATCTTCAGCGACCGTTATCACTATCAGCCAACCTGTAAGAGTCATACACTTTTTAACGATGGTTTGGCGCTGCCAAATATATTATCTTTTGCTTATCATAATAAAGGTGGCACGAGATGCAGACACTGGTTGATCCGCTAAAAAGAGCCCTACAGATTAGACCCAAGGAAGTGGCGGTTATCGATGGGGAGAAAACGTTCACCTATGAAGAATTATGGGGTCGTTGTTCTAGACTGGTCGGTGCCCTTAGAAACTTAGGGTCGGTAAAAGGCGACCGGATTGCCATTCTTTCTAATAACAGCCACCAATATTTTGAAGCCTATATCGGCATACCAGTCGGAGGAATGGTTATTGTGCCGCTCAACACTCGCCATGCTTTACCTGAACTGCTTTACGCGCTTAAAGATTCTGGCGCAAAAATACTCCTCACGGACCGCAGCGACATTGGCCCATTACAGGGCAGTGTTGATCTTGTTATCTCTCTAAATGGGCAATACGAAGAGATTCTAGCTAACGCGGTGCAGGCGCCATTAGGAGAAGATTCTAATGAAGAGGATTTAGCTGGGTTGTTTTACACCGGTGGAACCACTGGTGCCAGTAAGGGCGTTATGCTCACCCACCGGAATTTAATAGCTAATGCATTCAATTGGTTATCTGCGGTACCCCAGAGTCCAAACGACATATCTTTAGTGATGGCGCCTATGTTTCATGCAGCAGGCTCTAACGGTATTTTAGCCGCTATTTGGCAGGGGGCCTGCCAAGTTGCGCTTAGTACGTTCGACCCGGCGACCGTTCTTCAGTTGATCGAAAAGCACAAAATCAATATCACCCTGGGGGTGCCTTCCATGCTTGCCGCCATAGCGGAAGAACAACAGATGAGCCCTAAAGATGTATCAAGTCTGAAAATATTGGCCCACGGGGGATCTCCCATAGCCACAGAAGTTATTAAGCGATGTAGCCAAGCGTTTACCTCAGCTCAAATGATTGAAGTATATGGGGCGACGGAAACTTCGCCCTTGGCAACATTGCTAGGTAACGAAGAGCAGCTGATAAATGATCCTAAGGCGCGTTCTTGTGGTCGTTCCGTAATTGGCTGCTCCATAACGATTTGCGCGCCGGAAGGTCATACGCTGCCAACTGGCGAGGTGGGAGAGGTGGTTGTATCTGGTGCGAACATCATGCAGGGGTACTGGAATAAAACAGAGCAAAGCGCAGCCGTGCTGAAAGGCGGTGGTTATTGGACAGGAGATCTTGGTTATTTGGATGCGCAAGGTTACTTATTTTTGGTGGATCGGTCGAAAGACATGATAGTGAGCGGTGGAGAAAATGTTTATTCCACTGAGGTTGAAGATATTTTGTATAAATTCCCCGGGGTGTTAGAAGCTGCAGTTTTTGGTGTCCCGGATGAAAAATGGGGCGAAGCGGTTTATGCGGTAGTGGTACCTAGGCCGGAAGCGACCGATGTTACGCCCGAAGCCTTGATCGCATTTTGCCGGGAACATATTGGGGGCTATAAGGTGCCTAAAGGGATCGATATACAGTTGGAACCGCTGCCAAAGTCTGGTCCGGGCAAAGTGTTAAAGCGTGAATTGCGCGCTCCCTTTTGGGCTGCAACCGACCGAAGTGTGAATTAAAAAATGCAGAAACTCATTCTGGTCATAATGCTCATTCTCCCAAGCTGGGCGTTTAGCCAGAGCTTAATTGAAAAAAAAATTCTTAACCAAAACGTTAACGGTAGCGTGGTTGCGCGAGATTACTGGTTGTACACGCCTAAAAATCTCCCAGAAAAACCAGCTTTGGTAGTTGTAATGCACGGCTACTCTGGAGATGCTTTATCAATTATGAGCTACTCAGGTATGAATGAGATAGCTGACGCTCATGGCTTCATTGTTGCCTATCCTCAGGGCACATTAGATGGTGAGGAGAATGCGTTCTTCAACGTCGGATATGAGTTTCACCAAGACTACATTGTGGACGACGTTGGCTTTATCGAGGCAATGGTTGCTGATTTAGTCGTAAAGCATTCGGTAGATGCGGCTAAAGTCTTTGCAACCGGTATGTCTAATGGTGGCGACATGAGCTATTTGCTTGCTTGCCGTTCAAGTAAAATTTTTCGAGCTGTAGCGCCTGTGGCCGGTTCGATGATGCAGGCACTGGTCGAAGAGTGCTCGCCAGACAGATTACTACCTATTATGGCAATCAGTGGAACCGACGATCCCGTGACACTCTACGCTGGAGACTTGCAAAACAATGGCGGGTGGGGCGCATACATTGGACAGGAAGCGACAAAAGATTTTTGGATCGCAAAGCTTGGGCTTGTTGATACCTCCACAGTTGAATTGCACGACGCCCATAAGCCAATTCTGATAGGTAGCAGTAAAGTTCAATTGCAACGTTATTGGCGTAGTCAGGGCAAGTCTGAGGTTTGGTTTTATCGAGTGGACAACGGCGGCCACGATTGGCCAGGTGCTAGATTCGACTCTTGGTGGCAACCCACTCGGTACTTGGCGCTCTATGCTATGGGTTTTGGGAAGAACATGGATATAGATTCAAGCGAGGAGATATGGGGATTTTTCTCGCATTGGATTATTCAAGATGGCCAAACAAGTCGCTAATACTCGCCCGCCGTTACGTGGTTCAGATCAGTCATTTAAAGTTGACGTTACCCGAAAACAATAGTCTGTCAAAACGTTCAGCTCCCCTAACATCACACTTCGGCAAAATATCTAGTCATTTGTAGCGCGCTAATTTATTTGCAGGATGGGCATTAATTGTCTATTACTTATCCGCGAGATACAGAACATATGGGGATCAGGGGCAATATATATGAAAATAGGCATGATGCTAGGTTTTGAAGATTCAATCAAAACCCTTACTACAATCGCAAGAGAAGCAGAGCGCGCAGGAATCAATTCGCTTTACACGGTGGATGCTGGAAGAAGCGCAACCATTACTGCCGCGGCAGTTATTAACGCTACCAGCAAGGCGCAGGTGGGCACTTATATTGTAAATGCTTACGCGCGCGAACCTTGGATGACTGGGTTGGAAGCAAGGGACCTGAATGAGATAAGTGACGGTCGTTTTATTTTAGGCGTTGGCACCGGCAACCTGCACTTCAATGACTTATATATGGGTATTGACTCATATAGGGCAAAAGCAAAGATGCGCGACTTTATGGAAATTGTGCGCTTGGTAGTCAGTGGGCGGGCTGCTGAGAGGGTTCGCTATCAGGGCGATACTCATAGAATTCGTTGGCGCGCAACTTGGAATCCCACCACACCAATTCCACCTGTTTATATGGCGGCTTCCGGCCCAAACATGGTGCGCTTAGCGGGTGAAGTTTCTGACGGGGTTGGCGTTGGTATCATGTCTTCGGTTGAGTTTGTTCGAGACGTTGTAACGCCGAACGCTCAAGCCGGCGCAGAAGCAGCAGGCAGAGACCCAAAGGCTTTACTTTTTCCCACCGCCGCAACTGTGAGCGTAAATCGGGACGTAGAGGCAGCTCGTAATTCAAGCAGAGCAGCAATATGTAAGCTCTACCATCCAATTCCTCACCCATATTATGACTCCCAATTACGGCAAATGGGGTTTTCAGAATTTGCTGATCAGGCTACTCATTTGATGCCCGCTGGCAAGTTGCGCGAGGCTATGGCCCTTGTGCCGGATGAAGTTATCGATCGAATGACGATCACCGGTAATGTGGCGCAATGCGTAAAGAGAATTGAGGAGTATGCTGGTGTAGCTGACGAACTTATTCTGGCTCGTACTGGGCAGCGCAATGACACGCACACAATGACCGACTATGAGGACTTGTTTCAACTGATCAGCGAGTGTGCAGTGTAGGTTTGGCTTTTCCTGTCAAATCAGTGGGCCAGTTAAAAGTAATTCGATAGCCCGCTGTAATG
>CAJWNY010000111.1 GCA_913043815.1 uncultured Gammaproteobacteria bacterium | reverse complement strand
TTCCCGCTAACAGCAACACCGGCGAAGGCTTCTATTCGTCAAGATTGTGAGTATCCTCATCCATCGACCTGGAGCCTCTTGGAAAATATTGCTGAGTCCTAAGACCAATTTCCAAGCCTAGCTCAGTCCAGATTTCAAAATCCACATTAGACCAACCAAAGGCCATAGAAAATCTATCTGAATCAATATACCCAGCTTCGACGCTCTCTAAAAAGACCTCACAATTGAGGCACGCATTTCGTTGGAAATGGAAATAACGGACTTTTTCTATAGGCGATATTTCAGCAAGAATAGAACGCAGCTCTGCGGGATCGCGCTGAGCTTTACTCCTATAGCAGTTGACCTTATTAATTGTTGCAAGTAATCCATCATTTTCCGTTATGCGTAGCATGTTATCTGAGCTGCGATTCACAGAATTGACAAAATCCGAGTGCCTCAAAGAATCGCGCATCAGTCGAAACTCCTTGAGAAGGAAAATCATTGAAACGAGAAGCGCCGATGACGCGAAGATATCTGCTATCACGGATATGTAAGGAAGCATTGAGGCGACTCCAAAAAATTATTTTTATAGTAAAAACACATTTAAATTTTAGCGTACTCTGAAAAATTACCGCTCATAGCTAATCGAGCCTACAAATTCTACCAGTCATTAAATCTGTCACCCCCATTTTTATGCGGTCTTTAACTTGTGTCCCAAGAAGATCTACTATAATAAACAACACAGCATCATTGAAACGTTTGGCAAACGAATCTGGAGCAGCTAGAGACAGCATTTTAGCTTGCGTCAAAAATCATTGAACAGGGGAGAGTGAAATGAAACCGTTAGAAGGCATTACCGTACTAGAATTTTCAACAATGATTACTGCCTCATTTGCAGCCATGATGATGGCTGAACAGGGTGCAAGAGTCATTAAAGTAGAACCAATGAACGTAGGTGATCCAATGCGATATATTGGCGCCAGCAAGGGCGGAATCTCATCACTCTTTGCGAACTGCAACAGAGGCAAACAGTCTATTCGTGTCAATCTAAAAGAGGAAGAAGGTCAATCGCTCATTCGCGAGATAATTCCCCAAGTAGATATATTTATTCATAACTTTAGACCCGGCGTTATGGATAAATTGAATTTAGGCAGCGACTCCCTTCGTGCATTGCAGCCCAAGCTAATTTATGCAGCGATATCAGGCTTCGGCAAAGAGGGGCCGTTAGGTGGCGCGCCCGCATATGACCCTATCATTCAGGCTCAAGCGGGGCTCACTGCGACCCAGGGTAGAAAAAACGAACCGGCTTTTTTTAGAACACTAATCTGCGATAAAATCACCGCCTATACAGCATGTCAGGCAGTAACTTGCGCACTCTACGTTCGCGAAAAAACAGGACAAGGCCAACATATTGACCTGTCTATGCTGGACTCAAGTTTGTTCTTTGTTTTTCCAGATGGATTTCAAAATCATACATTGCTGGATCCTGATCACGAACAGGGTCCACTGTTAATCGACTTGCTTTATGAGCTTTCACCAACAAAAGACGGAGCGATTACTGTGTCTGCGGCTACTGACGAGATGCAAATGCGGGGGTTGATTGCACTAGGTATTGAGCATTTATTGGTGGACGAGCGCTTCAATTCCTTTGAAAAAATGGTCAACAACCTCAAAGAATTTAAAGATCTGGTTGCCGAGGCTTATTTACAATTCACTACCGACGAAATTTTGCAAAAACTTCAGGCCGCAGATGTTCCGTGCGCTAGGAGTTTAGATAAAGATGAAGTATTAGCTCAAGAGCAGATCGCCGCCAATGGCACAGTTGGCCTTATAGAACACCCGATAATGGGCAAAATGCGCATTATAAAATCTCCAGCACGCTTTGGGGGAAAGCGCTTGGAGCCCTCTCGACCGAGCCCGGATCACGGCGAACATACAGTTGAAGTTTTACGCGATTTTGAGTTTTCCGCGGAGCGCATTGAAACGATGACCGAAGCTGGAATAGTGGCCTGATGCTGCTAGGCATAAACTCCAATCAGAAGAAGTCTTCGCGCTTAAGCGCGAAGCGCGCCCCTAATAATGCTAGCGCATGAGAACATAACTTTATTGTTATCTATCTCTGCGACCTTACAATCGGAGACGGCGAGCAGCGGGCTAAAATATCCAACAAGGCTCAGCTGCTACCTGCCTAGCACATCAAACTAGCTTGTACCCCTCGTTGCTCAGCGGCATAGAGCGAATGCGCTTCCCAGTCGCCGCAAAAATAGCATTGGTCACAGCAGGAGCTAATGGCGGCAAAGCAGGCTCGCCTAGCCCAGTCGGCTTATTGTCACTTTGGATAAAATGCACATCAATTTCTGGGGTTGAGGCAATCCGCATAACTGGATATTGGTGGAAATTATCTTGCTCAATCCGACCATTTTGCATGGTGATCTCTTGCAAGGCCATGGTGCTTAATCCATCCACTATGGAGCCTTGAACCTGGTTAATTGCACCGCTCATGTTAATAATCGGCCCAACGTCCACAGCAACCGTGACTCGTTTTACGCTGTAATTTTTATCAACGTCTACAGATACCTCTGCAACTTCGGCAACGTGGGCTGCGTGGCAGAAATAAAATGCCAAACCTAAACCGTGGCCTTCTGGCATTGCTTTACCCCAACCCGCTTTTTGCGCAGCCAATTTAATCACATCTATAGCGCGCCCGGTATTGAGCGCCGAGATATCACCGTCTTTAATCCAGCGGCGTGAACCCATGAGTTCCGTCAAAAACTCTAAGTGGTCTCGCTCGGCTAAACTGGCCAATTCATGGATAAAACTCTGCTCAACAAAAGCATTAGTGTTTGAACCCGGAGCACGCCATGCGCCGCATGCGGTCGCCACTGGCATCATCGTTTGACTGACGCGGGCGTTATCGAAAGCAACCATAGATAATTCATTACCGCGCAAACCAGAGCCGATCACACGCTTTCCCTTGTCATCAGCAAAACCGATATAGTGTTGGTCCCATGCTGCTAACTTACCGTCTAGGCTTACGGCACCCTTCATGTTTTCGAAACCACCCACTCTAAAATAGTCGTTATGGATATCGTCGGTACGGGTCCAGGTGAGCTTGACCGGTAGACCGCTTTGATGCGAAATAGCCATGGCTTCTGCGGCAAAATCATGAACCGCACGTCGACCAAAACCACCGCCCATGCGCAAACCGTGAACCACGACATTTTCCTGTTTAACACCAAGCATGTTTTCAGCGATTTCTTTCACTTGGTTCGGAAACTGGCTACCCAACCAGATTTCTAAAGAGTCTGGCTTACCAGCAGAGCCCTTTCGGAAATCAACGGTGCAGTTCATGGGCTCCATACATACATGGGCAACATAGGGGAATTCGTAAAAAGCCTCTAACGTACGGTTATTGCCATCTGACAAAGCTTCCGTCACTGAAGCACCTGCCAATTTAACTTCGCCGCCGCCTTTAACGGCTATTGCCCGAGCATCAGTGACCATCTTTGACCACTGATCCTTCGATGCTCCGCTTTCGTCCCAACTGACTTTGAGCTTTGCCTTAGCTGAAAATACGGACCAAGTGTCCTCACCCACAATTGCAACGCCGCCCTGCAAGGCAGCCAAACCATCTAGAAAAGCCATGGAAGCTTTGCCAGACCTTGCATCAGGTTGAAGAATAAAAGCGTCAATGACGCCCGGCAAAGCTTTTATCTCGGACTCATTGAAACTTATGGCCTTGCCACCAGGCCTTGGGCAGCGTGTGTAACCGGCAAACTTCATACCAGGAATGTCTACATCAATACCAAACTTGGTCAGACCTGTAGCAATGACTAAGTTGTCCACACTGCCGACTGAGGTACCAATAATTGAATAAGAACGAGGATCTTTAAACGATAACTGCTCGGGCACCGGCACGGGCTGCTGAGCAGCTACAGACGCCAGTTGGCCAAAGCTCATGCTGCGGCCGGAGCCATGAATTACTCGGCTTGCCTCAGCCTTAAGATCGCGTCTTTCAACCTCCATTAATTCGGACGCAGCACCAATCAACATTTCCCGCGCAGAGGCTCCCATGCGGCGCATAGCATCAAAATTTCTGGTTACCGACATAGAGCCGCCAGAGCCCTGCATACCAAATTTAGCTGGATCGATAGGCGCAAGAACTACCTCGACGTCATCCCAATTAGCGCCCATTTCTTCGGCAATAATCATCGGTAGGGTTGTCTTAATGCCTTGCCCCATTTCAGGGTTTGGCGCATAGATGGTGATTTGACCATCCGATGCAATTTGCACATAAAAGTTCAATTCTGACGACTTCACCAAAGTTGTTCTGCTGTCCTCTAGTGCGTTAACAGGCAAGCTCAGCTTAAGCATCAATCCACCGCCAGCAATAGCAGAGACTTTGAATAGGTTTCGACGGCTTATGTTTTTGTTATTCATTTAGCTATTCCTCTTGTCCGCGTTATAAAAGGAAGCAGCTGTATGTACAGCCCTACGAATTCGTACGTAAGTACCACAGCGGCAGTAATTTCCTGCCAGGGCTTGATCAATGTCGTTATCTGAGGGTTGGCTATTTTTAGACAAAAGGGCTGCAGCACTCATAATTTGCCCCGCTTGGCAGTATCCACACTGGGGCACATCGTGTTCTATCCATGCAGATTGCAAGGGGTGCAGATCTTCTCCTTGAGCGAGACCTTCAATAGTAGTTACTAAACCTGTAACCGAAGAAACAGGTAGCACGCAAGAACGCACGGCCACGCCGTCAATATGAACAGTACAGGCCCCACATTGCGCAATACCACAACCAAATTTGGTGCCAGTGAGTTTAAATTTGTCGCGCAATACCCAAAGCAACGGCATGTCTCCCTCGACATCGACCTCTAAAGAATTTCCATTAACCGTTAATTTATGTTTGCTCATATCCCCCCCTGCTGATTTATATGGCTGGCAAGCCATTTTATAATGTGATCCTACGCTAGAAGTGTTTTTAGAACTAACCTCAAAATTATTATGCCGTTTTCTGCCCCCCCTCAAGCGCCAGGAACAGCGAGAGCAAGTTGAGTAGCCAAGTTACTATCTACAGAAAAAAGCCCCAATTGATTGCTCAAGTGGGGCTTATCACTTACTGAAAATATCGCTGATTTACTCTGGCAGAATTACGGTATCTATTAAATGTACAACACCGTTTGATGCCATAAGATCAGTAGCTATGACGTTAGCGCCACCAATAGCAACCTGGCCGTCTCCCACCACAACAGGATAGGTTCCGTTTAGAGTTTCAACTTTATCTGCCGCCAATACGGCTGAAGCCATAACTTTTCCTGCAACGACGTGAGCTTTCAAAACGCCAGCCAAAGCCTCGGGATCAGCTAACAGTCCTTCTAAAGCGCCTTCTGGTAGCTTAGCAAAAGCGCTGTTTGTAGGCGCTAAGACTGTAAACGGTCCTTCGCCGGAAAGAACGTCGACTAATCCTGCAGCTTTTACCGCAGCTACAAGTGTGGAAGTTTCTTCGGCAGCTATAGCTATATCAATAACGGTTGCCGGCATCATTTCGCCTTCTTCGTGATGGCCAGCAAATACCCCTGTGCTGAAAGCTAAGGAGCTGCCAAACGCTACTACTGCCATAAGAGAGAGTTTGAGTTTTTTCACAATCTAAATCCTTTTTTGATGGACCACTACTTTAGTCCCATAGAGATGATGAATACGTGGAGTAAGTGTCTGCGTCGCGTTAGCAAATAAACAGGGTGGGGCTTCTAAAGCAATCCGGGGATATAGATGGCAAAGCCGAACTGATGAACATAATGCAGCCAGAACCCAACCCGTCAAAGCCAACATCAAGCTTTTCTTCTCTAAGCCTTTGATTTGTATGGTGC
>CAJWNY010000110.1 GCA_913043815.1 uncultured Gammaproteobacteria bacterium | reverse complement strand
TAAAAGCATGGTGAGGCACTTCTTAGTTCCTGCAACGTCATCTGCTTCATCTGCTGCGAGGATTGCGATCAATCCTAATGCCAGCAGCAATTTAGCCCCCGAGCAAACTAGTACCAATGTTCAGGCAAGGATTCCTATAAGTGCCGGCCAAGCGCATGATTTACTTAAACAACAAGGCTCGAATATAAAAGGGCAGCTTATTAGTAACGGTTTAAATACTTTGTTGGAAGTTGGCAACAGACAATTTAATTTGCCCAAAGGTTTTACACTGTCCGAAGCCCCAGCGGCCTTGGTTGTGGAACGGGAAGGCAGTAATTATATATTGAAGCGAGCCCAGCCGACTGGGTCTGTCGTAAACAATCTCAATGGAGGCGTCAAAATGTTGACCGCAGAACCCATGAATATGTCCATGCGACCTAACATTGTTTATGTCGAAGGTGCCGCTGCGGGTATGCGCATCAACCCTGAACAAGCGCGAGTCCTAGGGCTTAGAGAGGGTCAAGTCATAAATGCAGTGGTCGCGCAGCGACCAGATGGCAACTTATTGCTAGTTGGTAATCAGCAACTAGCAATGCCGCCACGTATGTCTCTGCCCCAAGGAGTAGCAGCTTTTTTGGTCAGTGTTGTAAAAGGCAATATGGTGCTTAGCCTGGTGGACCCGAGTAGCGCGAATAAACTCAATCAGCGGGCTGACGCCGATGCTCGCTTTGGGCGATTACTGGGTCATGCGGGCGGTATGCACTTGGGCAGACTATTTTCTCCCAGCGTTATGCCGCAAATCTTAGGATCTCCTGCCAGTGGGGAGCTCGGGCAAATACTCCGTGGTTTGCTCATGAATTCGCGTGAAATCAATAGTGCTAGCATCCGTCGGTCGCTGGAAAATTTTGGCCTATTTACTGAGAGTGAAATTCGCCAGACTGGTATAGCGCCTGCTAATCAAGGTATTAAATCAGCGCTTATTGGTCTTCGCGCTCTTTTTCAAGGTCGCCAGATGGACACTACTTCAATATCGGGAGCCATAGATGAATTGGAGGCACGCCAGATTGAAAGTTTGGCACAACAGGTTGCGGGAAAAACTTCGTTGTCTTGGGTTATTCCTTTTACTGATCAATGGCCCGTATATATTCGTTTGAGCCAAGATGAAAACCCGGGGAATGACGAAAGCAATGCGCAAAAAACTTGGTCAGTAGACTTAGAGGCGGGTTTAGACGAGCAAACGGCTATGTCTGCAAATATAAGGGTAGATATTTCGAAACAAATTGAAGTGCGTATTTGGCTACCCTCTACAGAATTATTTACAGTGGCCCAGGCATCTAGAGAGGAATTGGCAAATCGATTACGCGAATACGGGGTAAGCTTGGTCACCCTAAATATCTTTCCAACCTCGAGAATTCCCATCACTGATGATGTTCCGGAACAAAGAGTGGGGTTAAATATCGATGCCTAGAACCAATGATAAAAGTGGCTGGAATAACCCGAGTCAGGGCGATAGCGTCTTTATTGACGGCAATCACAGTGAAAAGAAAGCTGTGGCGCTTATGTATGATCAAGTGCGCGCACCTATTATAAAAGCCAAGGGTAAGGGTGCCTTGGCCTGGCAAATTATTGAGATTGCTAAGCAGCACGGTATTCACGTCGCCGAAGATCCAGTGCTAGCCGAAACATTGTCATATCTAAAACTAGAGCAAGAAGTGCCAGAAGAGGTATATCAGTCAGTAGCCACAGTCTTGTCTTGGGCTTATTGGTTGAAGGGCCAAGTGCCTCAGACTCTAGAGTGAAGGTTATTTTCTAGTAAGAATTTGTTGAGGGTAAGCTCTCAAACTTGGAGTTTTCTGAAAGAGGGAGGTTAGTAAAGGGGTTGGCGCTTGCGCTTCATTTTACCCATTTTATCGTAGAGGTTGCTTGAGTTGTCGGTACTTCTCTTTGTAAGAGATGCAAGCACGGTTCTCACAACTTCAAGCTGCCGTTTCAGCAACAGATCATTGCGGATGTGGGCTTCTTTGCACTCGCTGATTAAGTTTCTCGCTTCGTCCCAAAGGGGCTCATCTAATGCTAGCGACTCGGTCTCACCCTTAGGCCATGTGCTCTCTAGATTCTGCAGTAGCTCAACTTTTCTAACTTGCACAGCTTCCAGGTGTTCTAAGTTTTTTTCCGATAGCGCCAAAAACTCTTCTTCTAATGTTTTTTTTAGAAGGTTGCCTATAGAAATAACCTCAGTTATGACTTCTACGTTGGACATTTAATGGGCTTTCTAGATTAACTGTTCCAACGCTGCAAAATTCTCAGCAATGCGGCGGGCATCTAGTGGAAAAGTCCCAGACTCTATCGCCTTTCGCATTTCTTGCACCTTAGCTTCATCGAAACTCGCGGTTTCGCCGCCTGCAAGAATTTCGTTGCTAAGCGTAACTTCAACGCTTGCGGAGGGCTCGCTAGTTCTCGAAATGCCAGCACTAGAACCACCATCTGTAGGCGTTGTTGCCTGCTTGGCTGCTCTATTTGCGGCAACCGCAGCGCTATTTGATGAATTTATACTATCAACCATTTTTCGCTCCTGATTAAGCGTTTATAACTGTCTAAGAGTTAAGTCGACCCAAAGTCGCAAGACTTTAGCGATTTTACCCTGTTTAATCAATTGTTTAGCTAATTTACCGACTATTTTGTAGACAAAGTTTTTGCCTTACTCGCTCCTGTAACAATTGCTGATACCCTACGTTGTCCCTCAGGATTGAGCAGTCGAACTTGCTCACCTAAAAAGCCATCCTCAAGTGCAACCACTTGTGAAGAAATAGCATAACTGCGTCCTTGTGAAAGCAATGCAACATTTTCCCCTCTCCGTATCAATTTGCCTTTGGTTAAATCACGCCGGCGTAAAATGTCTCCAGGGTGTAGCAGTTTACTGGCGGCTAAGTTTTCAATGTTATCCATCGAGGTAATAGCATCTCGCGGAAGGTTGACAGCGCGCTCTTCAACGTTAAAGGACTGCGTGGTGAGGAGCGTCCCAGCGGGCAGGGCTTTGTTAACAACCAGTACCTTTTTCGGCTGGCGCAAATCTTTTGCCGTCACGATATAGCCTGGGCGCATTCTGCGTGTAGAGAACCACCGTGCTGATGCATCTAATTTGTCTATGGCACCTTGTGGTGTTCGGTGTGGCGGCAACTGGGTGATAGAGAAATCTTCGGCTGAAATGCGTTTGCCAGCTTCAATTAGAACTATGGGCGTTAAAACGTTGACCAGTGACTTTTTTATTACTACCTGCTCAATAGCCTTAGCTCTAATAAAGCGTGACCAGCCGGTCTCAGCACATGCCACATTGACCATAAATGCCGACTTTGGCGTCGTTGCAGACACGTTGCTGGAAAAAGTGAAGGTTTTACAGCGAGGAACTTGTAAACGCCGATCCTCGGTGGCGAATCTATATGCACCCGTTTGCCCAAATTGCGCTTGAGACCAATCACCGATTTGAGCGTCAAGGTTTTTCACCTCTATCGGCTTATCGGGGGTGCTTGCTAATGGACTGGTGGACACAACTAACCCGGCCAAAATCATAGCTAATGTTGGGGTAGAAAGCAGAAACGACCTAGGAATCCGCCCACACAGCTGTCTACGTCTCGTTTTTGTTTGCAGCATCGCCTTCAGTGTTGTTTGCACGTTAATCATTGTTACCAAGTTTATAAACCGACTGATTTCAGTCTTGTGATTATATCTATGCAATGAAGGTGCCATCCTTTTATATAAATCAAGTGACTCATGAACGGGCCACTTAGCGAATCACTTTTATCTCTTCAATGCGCAGGGCCCGCCTGCTGCATCGGACATTTTTGCGTCCGCCTAAAAGATTAACGCGTACCCAGCACCAGCACTTCCGTTTCTTTATATAGGGGCTAAGTATAAGGAGTTATTTGGGAGGGCCTAAAGACGTCGACTTTTCCACGCCTTATCAATGACGGGAATCTGACAGTCGGCAACTGTCGTCCGAATGCGGACATTAATCTCCGGTGAAAATTAGCCGTTTTTACAGAAAAGCCTATAAAACAATGGAAAAACACCGGGTTCTCGGAAAAAAATAAAGTTGGCACAGCAATTGCTTTGTCATTGGTGTGACGAAAGATGAAGAAGTTAATACTCATCTTATCAATCGAACGGAAATTGTAAAACTTTAGGAAAGATTGAATTTTCTTTTTAGACGGGACGAAAAAGTTAGATGAATATTTTAGATAACGTTTTTGGTGTGCATGAAACTGCAATTGGGGTGCGTCAACGGCGCCTTGGCCTTTTGGGCGAAAATATTGCTAATGCAGACACTCCTAACTACAAAGCAAAGGACATTGATTTTAAAGCTTTGATGAATAACGAACGTTCGATGTCGACGCGACGCACGCACGAGTCGCATATAGACCACATGGGTGGATCTAAAAACGGTTTGGTCTATCGCGTACCAAACAATCCTGCTGCTGACGGTAACACCGTTGAATTGAACTATCAGCAAGCACAGTTTGGTAAGGAATCAGCGCGATACACAGCAACTCTACAATTTCTAGAAAACAGAATTGGTGGAATTAAACGCGCGCTTCGCGGCGAATAAAAAATAATTGAAACGAGTAGGTTAAGAAAATGTCATTACTAATCAATACTAATGTAGCGTCTCTAACGGCCCAACGAGCTATAGCAGGTTCTCAAAATGAGTTGACCACTGCAATGGAACGCCTCTCCACTGGATCAAAGATCAACAGCGCAGCAGACGACGCAGCCGGCTTGGCGATGTCCCAACGGATGACCGCCCAGATCCAAGGCCTCAATATGGCCATAAAAAACTCTAACGATGGCATTGCCATGACCAAGTCTATTGAGGGCGCAATCGCAGAAGTCTCTGACATGCTTCAGCGGATGCGCGAACTTTCTATTCAGGCTGCTAACGGTACGAACAGCGCCTCTGACAGAACATATCTGCAAGACGAAGTTAATTTACTTATTCAAGAAGTTACAAGAATTTCAGCTAACACTCGCTACAACGGATCGCTCATATTAGACGGTACGTTTATTAATAAGCAGTTGCAGGTCGGAATAGAGGAAGGGGAGCATATTACCTTTTCTGTCGATTCAATCGCAGCCAAGCAGATTGGTGCACATACTCTTATCGGTGCTGGTATAAATCCAGAAACTCCTGGAGCAACTGCGCCAGTTAATGCTGTGACCACTGCTGAAGATATCGAGATATTCGGTTATCTTGGCACAAAAATTATCGAATCATCAACTGAAGACACTTCTAAGGAAGTCGCTGAAAAAGTTAATTTGAAAACGGCTGAGACGGGGGTAAAGGCTTATGCAAAGACTTACGCTGCTTTATCGTCGGGCGATCCGACTTCTAGAACTTATAATATTAAAATTAATGGTTATCAGACAGGTAACTTTATAATTTCAAGTACCGATGTTGGTGACGCCGTAGCGGCAGTAAACCGCATTTCTGGTTCTTCCGGTGTAACGGCTAAAGTGGATAACAACAAAGTAGTATTGTTTGATGCAGACGGCGACGACATAACTTTAGAAAATACGAAGGTAGGAACTGAGTTTGTTGACCTGGTAGTCGAAAAACTTGGTGAAGATGGTTTAGTTACAAACACCGTTGGCCAATCTATTAGATTAGGTGAAGGCGCTTCCGCAACAAATACGCTCGCCACGTTTACTCAAGATGCGGGAACGACAGCTAACTACAATAGCCAAAAACATACAATGACAGATGGCACAACCACGCTGACTTTTACCGCCGACGCTAGCGCGACGTCAGTGGAGTTGCAAGAAGGATTTAGAAACGCTACCGGTTACGAGAACTTTAAGTACGACGTGACCATAGTTGCAGCTTCTACAAAGTCTA
>CAJWNY010000109.1 GCA_913043815.1 uncultured Gammaproteobacteria bacterium | reverse complement strand
GAGTGATCTAGGCTCCGGGCACCACAACCCTTTATGCAACAGGGGATTACGGATAATTTACAAATTTGTACCCGTCAATCCTTCGTGACTTATCTCTTGAACGCAGTTTCACCGAAGTGAAACTAAAAATTTCAGATGGATAAATCGGAGCAGTGGCAAGCCTGCGAGTGTTAGCTTCATCTGATAATGAAATTTGTAAAGAGCGCTGGATGATCACTCAAAGGTTTTGCATTGTCAGTAAAGGCGGTGTCTTCACCCGCACCATCGACCATTAAGCTAGTTTTCTTACTACTACGATAATAAATGTAGTCTAGAGTCTTCCAATCACTCGAGGCGTCGCCGCCTTTTTGAGCAAGTACAAGATTCAAACGCTGAACAAAATTTTGCAGCAACTCATTATCCGCTGGAGATTTCCAGTCAAGATTCAAATCTCCAACGATTAGCACTGCCTCACTGCTAGCATCTGCTTCTAAAGCAAGCGCAATTTGATCGAGTTGTGACGCTCTTGCTAGCCTGTCAAGTTCGCTCCGACCCGCATCGAGATGGGTATTCACTATATAAATCCGAAGGCCGGCAGCGCTTTCTAAAATCACTAACTGAAAACCTTTTTGAGCAAAACAGTCATTTAGCTTAGTCAACCAACCTGAACACGTATTAAAGGGTTCGAAAGAAGCACTGATCGTCCAGTTAGAAGATAAGTTAGAGACAAGTGTTAACCCGGACCCGGAGCATACCAAGCAATTAGGACTCTGCGCGTCCATGCCACGCACTACGCTCTGTGGCCTTTGCACACCCTGCAAAAGCAAATCGTGATGGGCAAAGTCTTCTTGTAGTAAAGATAAATCATACCCTCCAGTCAGCTCCCCGATTTTTGGAAACCTTTTTTTTGGATTATCTCGCGCAAAGAACTCTGGCAGACCGTGAGTGTTATAGACGAGGAGTGTTAACTCTTTTGCATTCGAGGGCTCAAAATTCGCTTCCGTGCTAGACCAGCTAACAATACTCGCCTGAAATAGCAGAAAAGCTGTAATCAACCGCCTCATATACCTAAAAGTCCTGATAATTTCCGACAACACACAGTGTAGCCAAACTTTGGGTATGCGGCCCACCTTGAGAATGAATTATCTACCTGAGCGCCTTTTTGAGGCTCGTTAACACAAAAGGCCACCCAAATACGTTCTTTAACTTAACATGGAACCAAGGTGCAGCCCCTCACCCATAAGTTTTACCTACAGAATCTTTCCCATTCCTGCGCTCAGCTTGCCACATTACAGTATTTTGCAACGACAGCAGAAATACCTGTGGAAAGTAGAAACCTCTAGCGAATCACTATAGAGACTCCAGATACGTCATAATGCTTTCAGGCGAGGTCTCACCGTACGGGTCTTCCAAGCAGTTGTCTTGACGGCCAGGTTCTTCAAACCATTTTTCTATGATGCCATCTTGAATAACAGCCGCATATCGCCAGCTTCTAAAACCAAAGCCTAGATTGTCTTTTGCTACAAGCATACCAAGTTGACGAGTGAACTCCCCTGACCCATCCGGAATTGGCTTCACATTCAACGCATTCTGCGAGTCCATCCACTTGTTCATCACAAATGCATCGTTAACCGCCGCCACATATACTTCATCAATACCTAGTTCTTGAATTTTCTTATAATTAGCTTCGAATCCCGGTAACTGGAATGTGGAGCATGTCGGTGTAAAAGCACCAGGCAACGAAAAGACAATTGTTCTCTTCCCGAGGAAAAGCCCCTGACTTGTTAGGTCTTCCCAGCGAAAAGGATTATCTCCGCCTATGGATTCGTCCCTTACTCTCGCTTTGAAAACCACATCTGGTATTTTCACGCCTTCTTTCATAACCCAAAATCCTTTTTCTTATTTTTACACATATCCAACCTACGAGCGCGTCTAATCCACGCCCTTAGTGGCGACCTACACCGTCCATCCTAGCTAAGTTTGACTCGCTCAGGCGTCATAGCCAGTGAGTTCAACAGGTTCATCAGAAGTGGGCTTTACCCCGCTAGCAATCACATCGGCCAGCCGCCATAAAATACTGGAGGTCACTTGCTCCCCTTCCATCGCAATTATTCTATTTACAGCCAGATTCAGGAGAGCATTGTCAAAACTAGCGCGCAAATGATGGGGTGTTTGATCAAAGACCACTGGAATTTGTTCTTCTAAAACATCCATCGTGCTTTCTAGAGCTGAAATCGCGTAACGCTCCATTTTTCTTTTAGCTGTGCCCATCGCTTCCTCTCCACTACGTGCTTGCGCCGCCCGAAATAAAATGAAATGATAATCATTCGTATTGAGGGTCTTGTAAAAACAAGACCGTGTCAAGGAAAGAAAATGACATTTAAAATATTGCAGCCGCCAAAGAATCGTAATTCAGCGCAATCAACCCTAGAAACGAAAATCGATTCTCTTGGCGCTGCTGCCCAGTTCTCGATATTCGCGATCCGCGTTTGGTCGTCAGCAGCCCATCAAAAGATGCCTTTGGAAGTTGCTTTAGGCAACATCTTCGCTGACTTTCAATGCACGAAAGTACTCAATGTATTTGATGAGTGTATGACCCTGATGGCTGTTGCAGCACTGCGCAAAGTCAACATAGGGTGCTGCCCCTCAAACGAACATGTTGTTGGCGACGAAGCTGTCATATTGAAGTGTTTCAGAGAGTTAGAGCGGGGCGATACCAACACAGCATTGTCCAAAATGGACGGGATAATTATTTCTTCCTTAAAACCAACTTTTTGCAGAACCGCACAAACCTATGTGAAGCACCTTAATCGGTGTGGGCTGGCTTTCAAAACCCCTAATGTTTTGTCACTCGTATAGAACTCGTCTGGTTTTAGTTTTTGAAGGTCTCGAACATTACTAAATGTGCTATTGAATTCGTTATCAGCAGCATCTGTGGATTGTGTTTTCGGGCCTTGTTTTCTGCAACAGGGGTGGGGAAGGCCCCTAGCGGTTTTAGGCGAGATGCGTGTTAACGGCTATTTTGATGGCCGATGTATTTTGAATTTTTACCGCAACCAACAGTTTTATTGCGGGTCACCTGCGCAATCCCTGAACCCATGCGAGAATGCCGCTAAAGCAAAGGCACATATCAGATTAAATTATCCATAGGCAATGGTAAATCCCACCCCAGAGACGAGTGCTAGGACAGACGCTCTATGTCTTCTTCCGACGTTTCTTCTCCATATTGAATTTCGATAATGTGGCAGGGCGGACTGCCTTTATCGTTGATTATTTGGTGCCATTCTCCAACGCCGATTCTGATCACTTCGTCGGTTTTAAGGCCAATAACATCGAATAATTCTGGCTTGTCTGTATCTGCCCCATGCTTCACTGAGCATTGCCCCTTACTCACGAACCAGACTTCACTCCGTTTAAAATGACGCTGATAACTTATGCTCTTCCCAGGTTCGATTATCAGTTCTTTCACTTTCACAGCAGAATCTCGAAACAAGTCACTATAAGAGCCCCATAGCCTAAATTTAGTCGGTTGTTGCCACTCCTTCAAAATCCAACTGCTGGAGTTAGCCTTGTTGTTGCCGCCAACGCCAAAAGCAAACTCAATGCCATCCACATCCATTTCTGGAATGTTGTATTTTTGCCTGTCCCCGCCATTACCAAAGACAATAGTCGCGTCAGGAAAAGCAGCCTTCGCTCGAACAAGTGCAACACTTGCGCTGTCGTCATCATCATTAAATTGCCAAACGTCATCCACCATCTGTAGATTTGATATTATCGCCGACCTCTCGTGAAAAGGCATAAATGCCTGCCCCTTTTTTCTAGCTAGCCATTCATCACTGTTGAGCGCAATTATTAGCCTATCGCCCAACTCACTCGCCGCCTCAAAATGATTGATATGTCCTGAATGAAGCGGATCAAAACCGCCACTAACAATGACTATTTTCACCATAGTTTCCTTTACATGTTTCTGGCGGATGTCTTTATAAAACAGAACTGCAGCTCACTGACAACGCTATTAGATCACCTTGTTAACTTGAAACCCCTGACTTGGAAAATGCACAGCCACCTCGCCCACCCGCTCGTCCATTCGTTTTACAACCAACTCTTCCTGCGTGGCAACCAGTAACTCTCCTTGAGTGGGTTGAAATCCATAGTCAATTGGCATGACTGCCACTTTGTCACCAAGTACAAAACCAGGCCTGGTTACACGCTGTTCTGCAATAATTTCACTATTACGAGCAACTTCAATAGCGGCCTCTCCAGAGATTGAGGTCGAATTTCCATGGCCAAGCGCTGCCATTCTAGCCATCCACTGTGCAAGCGCAGGAAAGCTTTCCAGATCAGATTGCAGAACTTCATTTTTATAGACGAACCAACAGCAATGATAAGTTGAAAAATCCAAAATGTTGGGCGAATCCCCCCCTAAAAAATTAGACGTGGCGAACTGACTATCTAGGCGTGCTATGTGCATCAACCAATGAGGCTCTGCGATGGCTAAATCAATCCCTAGCTGCGTCGAGCCTTTACTGAAATCAGCACGATCTGCCATAAATGCTTCAGCAGAAGCTGGATCATTAAACAGATCGCTACCAGCAAGCGCTTTAGGTTGAAAAGCCACTGCAACACTGACCTTAAATAAAAATGTATCCGTCCAATGAGTAGCTGCGCCTAAAGTCGCCATTTGTGCATCTGGATATACAGAATTTGCGGGATAAAGACGATCGATTAGGCTGCAAATAATTGCTGTGTCGCAATAAATATCTGCGCCTACCTGAAGTACTGGTGTTTTCCTGTAGCCACCTGTCAGCGCCATAAGATCTGGCTTGGGCATAATCACGGGTATCTGTACGGTTTGATAGCTCTGTTGTTTGTAGCCCAGTAGGCAGCGTACTTTTTCGGAGAAAGGCGACGCGGCATATTGGTGGAGTATTAGATCGGTCATAGCAAGTTACACAATATGAAAAGAAACATTCTAACAATCAATGACAGCCTAAGACATCTTCAAAGTTCAAGACTTAAGTAGCGAGCGTGGTGGTGAAGAAACATATTAAATTCAACGGATATTTCACCTTAACCTTTGATTAAGTACCGACGTCTACTCACATGTCTGAAAAACTCTCCCAAAAGGGTGAGAACACGCCTTGCAGAAACCAATACCCAACAAAATGACTGCATTACTAAATTCCATTAAACTTCGCGTTCTTTCAATTTGCACAAAGCAGCAAGATATGGATAACACAGAAAAATTAGATTTCACGGGGCAAGTAGCTGTAGTAACCGGCGCCGGACGTGGTCTAGGTCGACAACATGCACTTCTTTTAGCCTCACGGGGCTGCAAGGTCATTATCAACGACCTAGGCAGTGCGTACGACGGCACGGGCGAGGCAGAAGGCAAAGTGGCAGACGAAGTAGTGGCAGAAATACGCGCTGCAGGCGGCGAAGCTACTGCAAACTACGATTCTGTTGAGCAAGGTGAACTCATCATTGCCGCCGCAATCCAGGCATACGGACGCATCGATCTTGTGATAAATAATGCCGGCATCTTAACGCCAGAAGTGTGGTCTGAACTCACGCTAGAATCTTGGCAGCGTACCATAAACGTCAATTTGACCGGCGTCTTTAGCGTAATGAAAGCCGTGTGGCCAATCTTTGTTGAGCAAAAGTATGGACGCTGCATCATGACATCATCCCCGGCAATGTACGGTGCTGGCGTGGCAGCCTATGCCGCAAGCAAGGCTGGGCTAATTGGCCTTGCTAACTCCCTCCAGTTCGAGGCGCGCAAACTTAAATTGGACATTAAGTGCAACATATTGATTCCACAAGCCGACACTAGAATGACACAAGATTTTGCTTCTTCAATTAACGAGCGGCGCATATCTCAGGGAAAGCCTGCCGCACGCAGCGCACCAGTCGAAGTTATGCGGCGGCTCTCGCCTGACAAAGTATCCGCTATGGTTATATGGCTTGCTCACCCTAGCTGTCATGCTGAAGCCAGCATTCACGAGGCTGGTGGCGGCTATTTCGCGCAGCTAAATTGGGCGCGATCCGCACCGTTATTCGCTACTGAATTAGAAGGCGTAGAG
>CAJWNY010000108.1 GCA_913043815.1 uncultured Gammaproteobacteria bacterium | reverse complement strand
ATCGTTGATCGGCATTGTCCTCGCGAAGCAGCAGGCGATATTCGGCACGACTGGTGAACATGCGGTATGGCTCGGACGTGCCCATAGTGATTAAATCATCGACTAAAACACCCATATAAGCGGTGTCCCTTCCGGGGCACCAGGGGTCTTTCCCCTGCACCTGTAGTGCCGCGTTGACGCCGGCGAGCAATCCTTGAGCGGCGGCCTCTTCGTACCCAGTGGTACCATTGATTTGCCCGGCAAAAAACAGTCCAGCAATACTTTTAGTTTCCAGCGAGTAACGTAAATCCTGAGGATTGAAGTAGTCATATTCAATCGCATAACCTGGTCGGGTGATATGGGCGTTTTCAAAACCACTAATGCTGCGCACTAATTGATATTGAATATCAAAAGGTAGGCTTGTGGATATCCCATTAGGGTAGAGTTCTTGGGTATCGAGGCCTTCAGGCTCGATAAAAATTTGGTGCTGATTACGATCAGAAAATCGCGTGACTTTATCTTCGATAGACGGGCAATAACGGGGACCAACACCTCCAATCACGCCGGTGTAGAGCGGTGATCGGTCTAAGCCCTGGCGAATAATGTCATGCGTCTTGCTATTGGTGTAGGTGATCCAACAACACTTTTGCTGCGGGTGTTGATCACGAGTTCCCATGTACGACATTACTGGGCGGGGTTGATCACCCCATTGTTCTTCGAGTGATGAAAAATCAACGCTACGAGCGTCGATACGCGGCGGGGTACCAGTTTTTAGTCGATCTACACGCAGAGGCATATCCTGCATTCGCAACGCAAGTGCAGAGGCGGGTGGATCGCCAGCACGACCTGCCGCATGGTTTTGCATACCTATGTGTATTTTTCCAGCGAGAAAAGTACCCGCAGTCAATATCACAGTACGAGCATACACGTGCAAGCCCATCTGGGTTACTACGCCGATAACGCGATTGCGCTCAATAATCAGATCATCAACTGCTTGTTGAAAAATTGATAAATTCTCTTGTCGCTCTATGCGACCACGAATAGCGTTGCGATATAACACGCGATCGGCCTGTACTCGTGTAGCTCTTACAGCAGGGCCTTTTCGGGCGTTTAGTGTTCTAAAGTGAATACCTGCATTGTCTGCAGCTTGCGCCATAACTCCGCCGAGGGCATCGATTTCTTTGACTAAGTGACTTTTGCCAATTCCACCGATTGCTGGATTACAGGACATTTGACCTAAGGTATCGATACTGTGGGAAATTAACAGCGTTCGCAGGCCCATGCGCGCCGCAGCAAGACAAGCTTCGGTGCCGGCATGGCCGCCACCAATGACAAGGACATCAAATTCTTCCGAATGGCGCATAACGTTGTCTGATCTCAACAGGGTCGAGAATTATACGTCAATCTCAATCTAATTTGACGGTTTTGTTTTTGCTTGGAGAATACGTGTAGGATTATTTAAATAATATAAATGTTATTAAATATATATATATAGGATTATTGTTATTGTTATTAGGAACCATGTGTTTTGGGGATAAGTGCCGTAATCGCCGATTTTTCAATGATCTAATCGAACTTTTATCAGTTTTAAAGTGCGTATAAACCTTAATTTTTATGTGGAATGTTAGTGAATGAAATGTATAAATATCGGCATTAATGTGAGGCTTATAGAGTTATAGCCGTTTCTGTGGTTTAAATTTTTTTATGTGCAATGCTTGTGCACAGCGTGTCTAGCGTTAGCTGTTTTAATCGAGTTGTCGCGTTGATAGGGTGTGGGTAAAAGCTTCTCTTCTTTAACAATTGTTTTAATTGTCGTTTTTAACTATAATTGCGCGCCTTGCAAACTTGTTACCCAAACAGGCGAGTTTGTTACTCAGACAGCAGAGATTGATACAATGAAAAGAACATTTCAACCCAGTACCTTAAAGCGTAAGCGCGCTCATGGTTTTCGTGCTCGTATGGCGACCAAAGGGGGTAGAGCTGTTCTCAACCGTCGCAGAGCTAAAGGTCGCAAGCGACTCGCTGCCTAGCGGTCGGGCATTCTGTGCCCACCGTGCGTGATCTGACGTTTTCAAGACAATATCGACTGGCTAATTCGACTGATTTCAGTTCAGTTTTTGAGGCCAATCAGTTTAAGGTATCGCACCCTAACTATCTGATATTGGCTAGGTATAACCACTGCCGACATGCTCGGCTTGGCCTAGTCGTTAGCAAAAAACATATTCCCACGGCTACTGCCCGAAATCGAATTAAACGAGCCATCCGCGAGAGTTTTCGCTTACATCATTCGCTGTGCGCGGTCGATGCAGTGTTTTTAGTGCGCGGCGGAATTCGCTCGCTGTCGCCGAATGAAATAAACTTGTTGTTGCAACGCTCATGGGTCAGACTCTCGCAGAAATGTCATCATCGTAAAGAGGCTATCGATGCGGTCGTTACTGATCCTACTGATTAAGGGATATCAACTATTGATTAGTCCTTTAATCGGGGCTAACTGTCGTTTCTACCCGAGTTGTTCATGTTACGCGATTGAAGCGTTAGATCGACATGGCGTGATCAAAGGCGGCTTTTTGGGGGTGCGCCGCATTGCTAAATGTCACCCTTTCAACGATGGTGGGTACGACCCTGTCCCAGGTGACACAAAGACCACGACCAATGATAAAAAGCGAGAAGCGTAGAGTTATGGATTGGAAAAAAATTAGTCTATTGAGCGGTATGGCCATCGTTACTTGGTTGCTGATGATCGAGTGGACGCAATTCGATGTCTCTAGCGAAGAGCTCGGTAAAGTCGGCGGTGTTAAGCAAGCGGTAAATGGAGAAATTCCCAATATAATTGATAGTGAGGCTCAGCCTGATGTGCTTCCTGCTGGTGATGATCTACCAGCTCTGGCCAGTAAAGTAGTCGTCTCAGCACCAGTTGAAAACGACGCTGGGAACTTGGTGCGTGTTCGCACACAAGTCTTTGACCTATTAATAGACTTGTACGGTGGTGATATTGTATCGGTTAAATTGCTCGATCATCTGAATGAGATGCCTGCCGATGGCGGTGTACCGCTGCAGATCTTTGAACGGTCGAACGAACGGCGCTATATCGCGAGCAGTGGATTGATCGGCGTTGACGGGACTGACAGTAAGGATTCTGGGCGACCACTTTTTAACGTGCGTGCGCGGGATTTTGTGCTCGGTGACCAGCAAGCCCTAGACGTAGACTTAGTCGTACAGCAAGGATTGGTAGAGGTCGTTAAACGATTTAGCTTTACTCGGGATAGCTATAAAATCGGCGTTAATTATAGGATCGATAACAATAGCAGCAACGATTGGCAAGCGAGCTTTTTTGGACAAATTAAGCGTGATGCGAGTGAGCCACTGGCGTTGACTACAGCTCTGGGACAACAGCCTTTTCTAGGGGCGGCGTTGCGAGGACCCGAAACCAATTTTGTTAAGTATGATTTTGATGATATCGATGATAAGCCGGTAGCTGTGTCGTTGGAAGGCGGTTGGATCGCGTTCTTGCAACACTACTACGTAGCCGCATGGATTCCACCAAGGGCGGAAGAAAATCGCTACTCCGTGAAGCGCTCGAACGCCCTGAATCCGCTGTATTTACTCAGCGTGGTAGGCCAGCCATTGACAGTCCCCAGTGGCGAGCAGGGCACTTATAGCGCGCTACTGTACGTCGGCCCCAAGGATCAATCGGAACTTGAAAGTCTGGCTGAATATCTCGATTTAGTTGTCGATTACGGCATATTTTGGATCATCTGCAAGCCAATTTATCAAACCATGGTTGCGATCCATGGTGTGGTCGGAAATTGGGGCTGGGCGATCATTGTACTGACGATTTTGATCAAATTACTATTGTTTCCACTGTCAGCAAAAAGCCTTAAGTCGATGGCGAGAATGCGCAGTCTGCAACCTGAAATGGATCGCCTAAAAGAATTGTACGGTGAAGATAGGCAGAAGATGAGCCAAGAGCAAATGGCGCTTTGGAAGCGAGAAAAAGTTAATCCACTGGGTGGATGCTTGCCGATGTTGTTACAAATGCCGGTATTTATTTCGTTGTATTGGGTTTTGTCTGAGAGCGTTGAAATTCGGCATGCGCCTTGGTTACTTTGGATTAAGGATTTATCGGCAATGGATCCTTACTTTATTTTGCCTTTGATGATGGGGTTGAGCATGGTTTTAATGCAGAAAATGCAACCCGTTCCCAGCGATCCCATGCAGGCTAAAGTGATGCAGTATATGCCCATAGCTTTTACTTTTATGTTTTTATGGTTCCCCTCTGGTCTGGTACTTTATTGGACGGTGAATAATTTATTGTCTATGGGCCAACAGTGGTTTGTCAATCGCCAGATCTTACGAAAGGAGTCTGTGTAACGCTCTTTGGCCAGATATAAGGCCACTCGTTTATGCTGACGTTTAAATGATATGTACAGTAATAGCGTCGATACCATCGTCGCGATTGCCACTGCACCTGGCGCTGGCGGCGTGGGAGTTGTGCGGCTTTCCGGAACCGATTTAAGCGGTTATATGGATGCGGTTTTGGGTAGTTGCCTGATACCTCGGCGAGCTACCTACAAACAATTTTGCGACGCCCAAGGTGAGTGTTTGGACACCGGTATTGCGGTGTTCTTTCCAGCGCCAGAATCCTTTACCGGCGAATCGGTACTCGAACTGCAAGGGCATGGAGGCAGCGTGGTATTAGCCCAATTGGTGCAGCGCTGCGTTGATTTGGGCGCCCGTCAAGCGCGGCCGGGTGAGTTTAGTGAACGGGCCTTTTTAAACGGTAAATTAGATTTAGCTCAGGCGGAAGCGGTCGCAGATTTAATTCAGGCGTCTTCGGTGCAAGCGGCCAAATCTGCGGTCCGGTCTATGCAAGGTGAATTTTCCCGAGCGGTAGAGAGCTTGGTGGAAAAGGTTATCGAAGTTCGGGTATTTGTTGAAGCCTCGATCGACTTTCCCGAGGAGGAAATAGACTTTTTATCCGATCCAAAACTTCTTGGTGCGATTCAACAGTTGGTTGTGCAACTCGGCGGAGTACTCGATAAAGCACGGCAAGGGGCTTTGTTGAGAGAGGGTATGACGGTAGTGTTGGTGGGCAAACCGAACGTTGGAAAATCTAGTTTGCTCAATTGCTTGGTCGGCGATGATGTGGCGATTGTCACCGATGAGGCTGGAACCACGCGTGATGTTTTAAGGCATATGGTGTCGTTGAACGGTGTGCCGGTACAGTTTATTGATACGGCTGGTCTAAGGGCTACGAACAGCGTGGTAGAAAAAGAGGGAATTCGCCGGGCATGGGCTGAAGTGGAGGCCGCTGATCAAGTGATCTTTATGGTCGATGCGATGGACGGCGAAGGCGCAGATATTCGCGCGCTGTGGCCGGAGTATTTTACTCGTTGCGGCGATTCTAATCAGCGGGTAACTATGGTGTTGAATAAGATTGATTGCTCTGGGCACGAACCTGGGCGTATCGATAATAACCTACCTACGTTGGGGATTTCAGCCAAGTACGCGTTGGGTATAGGTGAGTTAACAGCTTATTTGCTTGAGAAAATGGGCTATGTCGCTACAGCTGAGAGTGTCTTTGCTGCGCGGCGTCGGCATGTTATTGCGCTGTCTAATGCGCTAACTCAGATAGAGGCCGGCCAGTCACAGTTACAGAAGTTTGGCTCTGGGGAGTTACTGGCGGAGGATTTACGCGTGGCACAACAGAGTCTTTCGGAGATTACTGGACGTTTTAGTTCGGACGATTTATTGGGACATATATTTTCGTCATTTTGCATCGGAAAGTGACCGACAATAAAGCTTCAGTCATTTTCTTAAATGGCACTCAATCCGCTATTTTTTACTGGATTACCACTGGGTATAACACTGGTTATGTACAGGTTGTCCACAAAATTGACTAAAAAATAAGCAGGTTTTTTCCATCTTGTGTTAATTAAAAAAACCTAATTTTTTTTTATATGTATGATTTTGCTTGTTTTTTAATTTTTAATTTAATTTATCTGATTTTTTTCATGTGGATAAAATTTTTTCTCTAGGATACTATATCAATCATTAGTTGGCCTGCGCGGTAGGTGCTAAAAAAGACGCCAAGAACACGAGCGACGACCATTTTAAACGTTTATTTAACCGCGTATTTGAGTCAGTGTAACTGACCCATTATTTGCAGCTCATTTGAAGGATAATAAGAATGGCATCTGAAATGCCTGACGTTATTTGGCACCAGTGTCAA
>CAJWNY010000107.1 GCA_913043815.1 uncultured Gammaproteobacteria bacterium | reverse complement strand
GGCTACTCAAGCAATAAATAAGTCGCTCCATAGTTAATAAACAAGCATCAATCCTACAAAATCTCCCTAGGTCCACCGACTATTTGATAGAAGAACACCGCAAAAGTACTAGCTTTCTCATCGCTATCTTTCCGATCATGACTTTAAAGTCGGCAAAAATTAGCAATGCTCGAGGCGGTCTCGTTGCTTATTTCGATACACCCTAAAAAAATATCAGTGCCATGAATACTACCCATCACTTGGCGGCATTGCGCATCGACACCTGCCTTTCGCAGCAATCTGTAAAAATTCAACCCCTCGTCTCGCAACGGATCACATTCGTTAATTATAATGTAGGTTCTCGGCAAACCCGCTACATCTTCGACAGAGCAGAAGCTTGGCCAGGCAAGCGGATTTTTATTTTGGAATTCTTCAATCCCATAGCAAATCGCTCCGTGGGAGAAACCGTCTTTGTTGTGCAGCGTGAGTAAAATTCCCTCGTTTTCGATTGAGGATGGATTCTCTGGCAAGGGCCATTGGCCAGCAATATAGGGGCAAAGAGGATAAAGGCCGGAGATTAAATTGAGAGCGCCTTCTTGCTTGAGACGCAGTCCTGTGGCGATAGTTAAATTGCCCCCGCCGCTTTCGCCAGCAAGAATTATTTTATTCGCGTCTATGTTCAGTCTAGCTGCATTGGCATGGACCCATTTAATGCCAGAAACACAATCATTAAGTCCTGCAGGATAGGGCGCAACTTCTGGTGCCGACGAGGCCCATCTCGCGTTTCTAAAGTCAATCATTGCTACAGCCACATTTTGACGAGCAATACATCTGCCCCATGCAGAATAAAGTTCATCGAAGCATGAGCTAATTTCCATACCGCCACCATGTATATAGTAAACGCAGGGCAGCGTCTCATCCGTATCTGGACGGATATACTGGATCTTTATGACGTTACCGTCAGGCTCGGATACGAAGTCTTTAGTCAGGGAAACTAACCCATCGCTTGGGACAATTTCTTTATAGTGTGGAGCATTGTTAATCATTTCCATCATGTCTTTCGCCGCCTTGCCTTCTTCAGTTCTTTCGAAGGCCATCATTTCTTCTCGGGTCGAATGATTAGAAAGCGCTTGATCCATGTCTATATGACCGAATACGTCCCTGATCCGCTGATCAATCCTCACATCACCTAATATTTTGTTCACGAATTTTGTCCTTTTTTTTCCTAAAGTAAAAAGCTGCGAGATCCGTAACCGAAGAGGTATTCCTCAACCCAAACTTATTCACATTGCAGCACCAACACCTTTCAAACCCTACAACCGAAAAAGCGGTAGAAATCTAATCTTGTTGGGCAATTAACGTTCTCACAAGCCTGAACAGAGTGAAATTCAACTCATTTTTTACTCGTACGTATCTAGCAAGGCTTGGTAAGTTGCGACTCGCAAGTCTGGCCTGTATGAGGGCCACCCGCTCATGAGCTGCATCATCGAAACGACAACGATATTCTCGACCGGATCAATCCAGAACACAGTGCCGGCTGCGCCACCCCAGTAGTATGCTCCAGCGCTACCAATCGCTCCGTTGGCGGCTGTATCAGTAACTATACCGAAGCCCAGACCAAAGCCGAAACCACCAAGCGGATCGCCAACAAGGTTTGGTTGCTCACCAGACCCACCACCGGATGCAATTGCTGAGGGTAAATGGTTTGAACGCATATAGTTCACTGTCTTGCTGCTGAGAATTCTTGTTCCCTCTAGTTCTCCGTCACGCATCGCTTCGGCAAAACGCACATAATCTCTAAGCGTCGAAACGAGGCCGCCGCCGCCAGCATATAGTGTGACGTCTGTGTAGTTACACATGGCACGACAATTTGCAAAACCTGGCAGGCCAACCATTGTATCTGGGGTAATCACGACGGCCTGTCCGTTCTGTGGGTTCAGAAAGTGATTAGGCAGAAAGCGGCCAATCTCCTTTTCAGGTACTTCGAAAAATGTATCTTTCATATCCAATGGTTCGAAGATGTGCTCTTTGAGATACTCATCGAAAGGTTGGCCGCTTAAGCGTTGCACAACGAGTCCGGTCACATCGACAGCGATCGAGTAATGCCACTGCTCGCCAGGCTCAAACTTGAGGGGCAAAGCCGCCACCTTGGTTATGAACTCGTCTAAGTTTTTTGCACCCCATAGGTCTGCTTTTTGGTAGGCCTGATCTACTGGATCGTTTGGATCAAAGCCGTAAGACAATCCCGCGGTGTGATTCAAAAGTTGTTGCATGGTCATCTGTTTCTGTGCCGGCACAACTTTGCCATTTTTCATAACCTCTAGGTCTTTGAGCTCAGGGATGAACTTCGAAACAGGATCTGTAAGTTGGAACTTGCCCTGTTCATATAGCTGCATCGCGGCTACTGCCGTGATCGGCTTTGACATCGAGTAAATGCGAAAGAGATCGTCTAACTCGATTGGGCGATCATCTAAGGCACTTTTTTTGCCAGAAGAGCTAACGTGGACGACTTTACCGTTACGCAGAACTGCTGTTAGGGTGCCAGCGATTTTACCGCTCTTAGTATAGCGATCATTCATCGCGGAAATACGTTCCAGTCGCTCGGAAGACATACCTTCACGCTCTGGCTTCGCTGTTGGTAATTCCTTTGCAGATACGCTGATAGCAAATACCGCTAGAAGGCTTATTAGTATGGTTTTCATATGATCCCTCGTGCGAAAAATGCCTCTTAGGCAACTAGTTCCTAAGAGGCATTTGTCTCACTCTTTCTCTTCAAGCAAGGTGCTTAGAATGCATGGGTGATGTCTAAGCCAATTCGTCTTGGATTGCCCCAGTAAACCGCTGTCATTCCCAAACTTGGGTCAACACCACCTATTGCAGTATCCCCTGATTGGTTGATCATCGCATCTACATACTGCTTGTCCGTCAGGTTGGTGCCCCAGAGAGAAACTCTAGTACCACCGTTGCCTAAGTTCCAAGTTACGCGCCCATCCAATAGCCAATAACTCGCTTCTAATGAAGAAGGTGTATTCATAAGAGTGTAGTAGGTATCGTCTTTGAAGCTATACCCTAATGAAGTGGTAATATCGCCGCGGTCACCCATGCGATAGGTATGTAGCAAACTAATATCGAAAGATTTTTCACTACCGTTATTGCCAAATTCAACACCGCTAAGGTCGCGTTCTACAATGCTTTCAACAAGAGTTGTTGGGTCAGTTACATTGTCATCGATAGTGAATTGATCGTAATCGCCTTCAATATAGCCGCCGGTCATTGATAAAGATAAGTCGTCTGTTAAGCGGGCTAGCAGATCAAATTCAACGCCCATTAGCGTCGCTTCTTTTGCATTAATCAAATCTGCCGTAGGTTGCCCATTCACGAGCCTACCAACAGTAACTTGCTGATTTTCATAGATATTATGAAAAGCTGTAGCGTTCAGGCGTAATCTGTTTTCAAGAAGGTCGCTTTTAAAACCTATCTCGATATTGTCGGACACCTCCGGTAAGAAAGGGCGCATGCGTACGTCCTGATTGAATCCGCCGCTGCTATAACCAACGCTGTAGCTACCATAGAGCATAATTTCGTCGGTCAGGTCGTAACTCAAGATAATTCGTGGCGTTGTTTTACTGTACGATACTTCTTGATAACAGCGATCACTGGCCGACACTAAGACGCCAGGCGCTACTTCAATTGTGGGCATACCTGGGCAAAAGTATTGTGGGTCTGCAGCGCCGCCAAATAATGTCTGTATTCGCGTGAATTCGCGATCATCAGACGTGTAACGCGCACCCAAAGTAACGTCCATTCGATCATTTATTTTATAGGTTAATTCTGCAAAAACTGCTTCGTTCTTGTTAGTAACGTCATACGCTTGAAACCGTGATCCAAATAGCTGAGTAGCAAGAGCAATGTCACCTAGAGTTTGTGCACTGCTATCTGGATTCGTCGCACCTGTAGGTACATAAAAGAATGGCCAATCAGCTGCGGAAGGAGCTGCGACGTTTCTAAACAGGGGAACATCCAAGCCTTCCTCAGAATTTTCCTCGAATATATAGGCGCCTGCGATCCAATCTATTTTATCTGTAGACCCGCTGAGGCGAAATTCCTGCGAAAAAATTTCGTTCTCAGATTCGTTATTGAGAATTTCAAGGAAATTTGCACCTGGGCCGTTACCCATCACCCAGCCCCAAGAGCCATTAAAATTATCAATCTCTCGATAGGAGGTAGTCGACGTGAGTTCCGCCCAATCCATTTCGTAGTCGAGCTGCAAAGTGTAGGAGTCGACATCACTCGTGGTACTTTCATCATTCGTGGTATCAATAGAAACGTCACGGGTAGTCGCCATACAGTTTGTGCGCATATCGTTGTATATGCCGAACATATTTGCGACAGCTGACAAGCCTCCAGCGGTCATCCCGTTTTCAGGACCCGTAAATCTACACGTCCCTAATGGAGCTCGTTCGTCGGCCTCAAAATGATCATAAGTCAGTTGGGCGGTTAGATCGCCAAAGATCCCTAGTAAAGACCCTCTATACGAAAGAGAATCTTCATTGCCTCGATCCTTACCGCTAATCGAATTCGTAATAAATCCATCAGTTTCCTTTGCATAAAGTGAAAATCGAGATGCTATGTTATCGGTCAGGACTCTATTAACAGTGAAGCCATAATTTTTATGTCCGTCGCTGCCAACCCCCAAACGAATGTCCGCTTCATTTTCGAAACCGGGCTTATTAGTGACGATTTGAATCAAACCCGCCGTGGTATTACGGCCGAATAATGTACCCTGCGGACCGCGAAGGACCTCTATTTGGGCGACATCCATCAGATCCAGCAAACCTCCCTGAGGTCTGCTCAGATATACGCCATCAACATACATTCCGATCTTGGGATCTTGAGTTGCTGCCCAATTTACTTGACCGATACCTCGAATAAATACTTCTGTAGCGGAGCCATTTACGGCGCTACTTTGAATAGAAGTATTCGGACTCATTTTCTCTATATCTTTTATTTCAGTGATGTTTCGTGCAATCAGCTGTTCCTGATTGAGGGCGGTGATAGGAATCGGGACGTCTTGTGCAGCCTCTTGGCGCCGGCGTGCAGTAACTACGACTTCTTCTATTTGATTAGCCCCGTCTTCACTTGCTAGGGTCATGGGTACGCCAGTGAGGTTGAGTATGGTCATTAAACTGGTGATGCTGAAAATCCGTAACAGCGTAGAATCGATTTTAGTCATAAAGGTCTCTTTAGTGTTTTGTTAGTCTTTCGTCCCCTCCGGCCGAATCTTTCCATATACTGCAGATAGCCATCGCTCAAACAATAGCCAAAGATCTTCAAGGTTTACAGCTTGACCCAACGCTTAAAACATGAGTCTAACTCTCTCTCTCTTACTGAATCTTTTACTTAAATGCCCCGTGCATTACCCATGCAGGTGACTCTTATGAAAAACACCAAATTCCTTGCACAGTGATAGTGATGCAAATGGCGTTTAGCATGGTGACCGTAGCGGCACGACTAAGCAGATTTTTCCCAGCTAACGAAAGCGCGTTTTTTTATACCACTGCTTGCAATCTTGACTGCTATGCAAGCGTTTATGCAGGTCATAGGAATGATCGCATTGTTATCGATGATGGCTGATCTGGTGGATGAACAGGAGTTACGAACCGGAAAAAGGCAGGAGTGCGTGTTTGCATCTGGACTTGCACTTGCCACGAAAGCTGTTGGCAGCGTTGGCTTGATTATTGGCGGATTGTTAGTTGATCATTTCATTGGTCTTGAGCCGGGACAAACAGACTCCGCTGCGGCGGAAATACCAGAAGACGTCATTTTTCGTTTAGCGATCACTGACGCTGTCATCGTAGATGTCTTTGTGCTGATACCAGCGTTCCTGATTAGTCGGTATAGCCTAACTTCTGAACGAGTGGCAGCGATTCGGGAAAACCTAGATGGACTTAGAATAAAGAATAGTGGCTAAGTTTAGCGACTTAAATTTTTCAAAAACTAAAGGAGACCCGAATGGTTCACGACCTCGTGATCAAAAATGGCAGCCCCATCGATGGATCTGGCTGGCTTACTTGTCTGTAAGATTATTAGATTTTAATCAAAGCCTTGTGCCGTTTGAGAGATGGTGTTGCAATCAGCTCAATAAGATTGACAGATAACTCGGGGCCTGTCGCTTGAGGATAAGGTCTGCGAACAAAAGCAAAAGAGAAATAAAAAGAGAGAGAGTTGTTTGTGAGATATACATTAATTGCATTAGGTATCGCGGTATCGGCCACTTTGCTTATGGGGTGTAAAGGCCCTGCCAATGGCAGTGAAGAGCAATCTGGCGCCACGCTAGCGCAGGTCTCGCCTTGGGACAGTCTGAGCGCCGAAGAAATTCAGGAAGTGGCAACTGCGATTAAGCAGCGGCATGGCGATGGCGTGTTGTTCA
>CAJWNY010000106.1 GCA_913043815.1 uncultured Gammaproteobacteria bacterium | reverse complement strand
CCACATCCACATCCACATCCATTTTCGAGCCCTAACTACAGACCCTATCTTTAGTTTGGCGCATTCATAAAATCTGTTATAACTAATACGGCTCTTAAAAGAGGCGGGAGGCGAATTTCTTATGACTTATAAGCACATTAAATTAGATGCGAGCATAGGCGCGGTCGGTGCTGAAGTGACAGATGTAGATTTGTCGCAACCCCTACCTAAGGCAACGATCAGCGAAATACGTAGTGCTTGGTTAGAGCACCACATTTTATTCTTTCGGGATCAAAAACTATCGCCTCAAGCCCAAGCGAACTTTGCCGCAAACTTTGGTGACCTCGACAAGTACCCATTTATGCAGGCTCTAAAAGAAAGCCCACATGTAATCCCCATCATTAAGGAAGCCGATGCCAAAATGAACTTTGGCGGTGATTGGCACACAGATACCTCCTACCAACTAGTTCCTCCCAAGGCCACACTACTCTACGCCGTCGAAGTGCCAGAAATAGGCGGCGATACTTTGTTTGCAGACGCAACCGCCGCTTACGCGCATCTAAGCCCGGCGCTGCGCGAAATGCTGGAACAGCAAACCGGCGTGTATTCCCCAAAGCTGGTGCACGGTGCAAAAGGTGATTATAAGGGCTCGGAGGCAGAGAAGAACTTGGGCGCAGCTTATGGGGGAGATGCTGCTTTTGCCGAATCAGAAGTTGAGCACCCACTCATCCGCACCCACGCTGAAACAGGCAACAAGAGCATTTATTGCAGCATTCCTCATACGGTCAATATCAAAGGTTGGACCAGACAGGAGAGCCTAGCGATCTTCAAATTTTTAACCCAACATTTCACCCAAGAACAGTACGTAACCAGATTCCATTGGACCCAGGGCACGCTGGCTATGTGGGACAACCGTTGTATTTTTCACAATGCTCTGAACGACTATCCGGGTCTCAGGCGTCACATGCACCGAGTCATAGTTAAAGGTGAAAGGCCCGCCTAACGAACACCGTTCTTCGGTAGCTATGAGCCACTAAAATGAAGCAACACTTCCAGTTACGCATGCGGGGTAATTAAGTAAAAGAAATCTGGGAAAGACATCTTGCTGAAAGCAAGAGGGAATACTATGAACAAGCAATGCATGCTTTCAAGGCGAAATAGCTGAGAACCAAGAACGTGAACGCACTAACCCAACAAGGAATAAACGTGAGGACAACTCGGCAAAAAACATATCCCCTCGACATTAGTTATCGTTTATGGAGAACCCAAGCACCTGCCTCTTATTAAAATTACCGCTGAGTTTACTGAAGAAGTCTAACAACGCCATTTGCCAGCCATACTTATGTCTTAAAGCAACATAAGCCTCGATGCATTGGTCCGCACCGCATTCAAGCCAAGCCTCGCCAGACACACTCTGCCCCAAAGTTTTGCCGGAAGCTCTGCAGGGCGCTACCTGAATTTCTTGATAATTGCGGATGCGTTTAACCTTGCCAGCACCGCCCGCTGAGAACGCATAATACACACCCTCGCCTGAACACTGAGCAAACCAGACCGGGGTCCAGACCCAGTTGCCATCATGCTTTTTAGTCGCTATCGACACATACCTTTGCTGATCAATCGTGGACATGGAGAACACCTTCTCGAGTTAAGTAAGTGCGCAGCGACACTTCTGATAGAGCCCAGCCTGACAGAAGCACTAAAAATTGAACACCCCGAATAGCTCGGATATAGGTGCTACCCAAGAGTTGTAGACTTATTCACGAAGTGATACATCTTAGTTCAGCGATCATTAAGTCTGTCCGTTAGATTTCATGATTCTGCCATAAAAAAATAGCCAATGAGGAAAGCTGATGAAGATTAATGACTACGAAACAATCCTTACCACGCTAATTGACGGCGTGATGACAATCACAATGAACCGCCCTGAACGCCTTAACGCGTGGACTTATAAGATGGGTGCAGAAATGCAGCAAGCAATAGAGGCAGGCAATGCCAGCGAAGAAGTGGACGTATTTATTATTACGGGTGCTGGCCGAGGCTTTTGTGCTGGCGCCGACATTAAAGACCTCTTTCAACAACAAGCCGAATCAGGCGATTCTAAAGACACGGAAGCGCCCAGAGATTGGGTTGGTCTGGTACGCGGCGCAAAACCCATTATTGCTGCAGTGAACGGCGCCGCTGTTGGCGTAGGGTTGACTCAAATTCTTCCCTGCGACTTTATTATGGCGGCACCAGACGCCAAGTTCAGCGCCCGTTTTGTGAAAATGGGAGTAGTGCCGGAACTGGCAAGTTCCTACTATTTGGTTGCTCGTGCCGGGTTCGGTCTAGCTAACCGTATGATGCTCACAGGTGAAACAATTGATGCGTCAGAAGCACAGCGAATCGGCTTAGTAGACGAATTAGTAGAGAATCAGGAAGCGCTGCTGCCAAAGGCAATTGAACTGGCCAAACGCATCGGCGAAAACCCCTCTAGAACCCTGGGTAGAGTAAAAGAGCTAGTCACGCAAAACATGGGAGAGTCCGACATTAAGTTAGTACAAAAGAGAGAACTCACGGCACTGTCAGAATGCTATAAAAGCCCCGAGCACCATGAAGCAATTAATGCGTTTTTAGAAAAACGTCTACCCAATTTCAAAGGTTTGGGCGGTTAAAGGCAAAAATGCTGCAGTATTAGTCGCCTTAATGTCTGCAGCTTTACTAAATTATCTTTTGCCCGCTCTACTTGGCAGGCAAATCGTTCTGCGAAATCAAACGATAAGTATAAGTTTCTTTAAAATTTTCATTTCTGGGTCTGTTGCTATATTTTGCCTCCCAAGCTTTGGCAAATAGCTCGTATTCTTGACCATCAACCACTCTTAGGGCTTTAAGCTCGTAAATAGAAGTGCCAGCGCGCAACCGAACACTTGGATTTTGTTCAATATCTTTAACCCAATTCGCTCGATTATCTCCAGCATAAACGTAAAGGTCTTCAGACACTTTTACGACCCAGAGGTTAACTGAATAAGCTTCCCCTGCATTTGTCTCGAGTTGAATGATTTTATCATCGGCGACTTGATCCCATTGTTCTGGCACAGGAGAGACAACGCCCTCCATTTTGCCGCCGGAAATTGGTAAATATTCGGCGCAACCACTGAATAGTAACCCGCTCAAAACGATTAAATTGATCTTACCCATGCGACAACTCCTAGAAAATAAGCGTTAGATAAACCAGCAAAACTGTATGAGCGAATAATGCCCACAACCACGCCGAATATCACCTCGTACGCCCGCAACAAGATACTTTAAAATATTGACTTAGAACTAATACGGGAAATTCATGCCATCTCTAATTCAAGTGAGTAGACTGACACGATTTGCCTGGATTGTAATACTATGGCCCTAAAACCAACGATCTATAAATTCGATATCACATTGTCCGACATTGACGAGGGGCGTTACGAAAACCTCAATCTTACGATTGCCCAGCACCCCTCTGAGACGATTGAGCGAATGATGGTGCGTTTACTCGCCTACTGTCTGAACGTAAGCGAGGGCCTGGATTTCACCACGGGGCTAAGTAGCACCGAAGAGCCAGATTTATTGCAACGCAGCTTAGATGGAATACTGCTCAGTTGGATTGAAGTGGGCGAACCAAGCGCTGATCGTGTTCGTAAAGCCAGCACGGTCGCTAAACAGGTAAAAGTCTACTGCTTCAATAATAAAGCTAACGTCTGGTGGTCTCAGGCTAAAACCGAAATCGAAAACTGCGGCGCTCAAGTTTACCAATTTCAGTGGGAGCAAATTAGCGCCCTCGCAGGGCTAGTAAAAAGGACGCTTTCACTCAGTGTAACTATTACAGGGATGACCGCATTTATAGCGGCAGAATCAGGCAGTGTTGAAGTAGCCTGGACCGAACTCACTAACACCTAAATCACAGCTTACAAAAAACACACATACCCGAGAGTTCAGACCGTTCGACACACCGGTTTCACCGGCCTTGATCCACGACAGCGCAAAGGATTCGATCGCACAAACCACCACCGCCACTATTTAGTTAGCCGCAGTTGCGTGACAGTAGACCCGCAATAGCGGGTCTACTTTATTTCAGCATCATTTCAAGAGATGATATTGGTCTATTAAAGAATCGACGCTGTCAGCTCAACATCGGCGAACTGCCAAATAGTTTCGAAATGCATTTTCGCCTTGGCAGCTTCCTCCATTTTGCCTTGGGCCGTTAAGCTCTGGGCCAAACCAAACATAGACCAGCCATTGTGCGGGTATTGCTTAAGATCTTTTCTAAACACCGCTTCGGCTTCAGCATGCTTACCACCAGCCGCAAGCGCTGCGCCTAAAGACTGCCTTGTTGGGTAATACCAAAACGGGGGTTCCGTATAGGGCAGTAGGTCTTGAGCCGTCACTGCTTGCTTAAAATGACTCACCGCCTGATCAAACTCACTACCACGGTAAGCGATTTCGCCCTCCAATAAATGAATAGCAATTCCCACTAAAGCAGAGCCCGGATAATCTCGGCTGTCTAGGAAGAGGACAGACACATCATCTTTTAAGGGCTCCAGCATCGCCAACTCGGCTTTGGCATCTTCAGGCTGCGCTTTAGCAGCAAAAGCGACACCACGCGCATAATGCCAAACAGATCGCGCAAACATAAAATCTTCGTTAGGTTGCGGTTCCGCAAGAATGTCATCCCACTTGGCAAATCGGACTAAGGACAGCAAGGGTACTGTGCGGAAAAACTCGATTGTAGGAAAAGCCTTTACCTGCTCAACGCGCACATTCTCTACAACACGACGGGCACTTTCGATGCTCAGAGCACTCTGCCCTTGCATGGTGGAAGCCGACCAAAGAAAGTGAATGTTATGGGGATAGTAAAGAGCGGGATAAAAGCCCTGGGCATTGCACGCTGCAATGTAAGCCTCATCCACTTCTGCCGCGCGCAAATTCGCCTGCGCAGCATCATTGTATCGACCTATACGAAAAAAGATGTGAGAGGGCATGTGCACTAGGTGCCCGGCACCAGGCACAAGGTTGAGTAACCGGTCAGCAGCAGCTTCAGCACGATTAGGATCAGACGACGCCTCTAACGCGTGAATATACAGGTGCAAGGCTAAAGGATGATCGGGCTCAGCTTCCATAACTTTTTCTAAGCTTGCAATAACCGCAGAGGTTTCAGGCTTCGCTATGCCATCGTCGGACCAGTAATTCCATGGCATTGTGTTCATGAGTGCTTCGGCATAGATAGAGGCGGCATTCATATCATCAGGATATTGCGCAGCCAAGTCACCCATAGCGTCAGCCCAAGCAAGGTCTAAAGGTTTCCGCGGACTGTCCACGTCTCCATTGTAACGGGCCGATAGCGCCTTGATATAATCCTGCTCCCGCTCGTTGACGCCGCCGCTAAGTGCAACTGCCTTTTGAAGGGAAGCAAAAGCATTCTGGCGTGCCTGAGCAGACATAATCACTTTGCCTTTGCTGGTGACGTTAATGTTTGGCCCGGTTGCTAACGCCTCACCCCAAAAACACATTGCGCAACTAGGATCTAAAGTCTGCGCCGCTTTAAAACTTCGGATAGATTCAGCGTGGTTAAAAGCAAAGGCCAAGACCATGCCTTGATTAAAATACTTTTGCGCGTCTGCATCAGCCGTTGTAATAGGCATCGCAAAGGAACCCATATTGTCAAACAGAGGTGCTCCGGCGCGGGTCGCGAGATCATTGTTTGACGCGCCCATCGTTGCTGTTTTTTCTGCTGTTATTTCACCGGACTGGCCGCAGCCAAACAAAAGCGCAACCGCAAATACAAGCAATGTAATCGGTAACAATTTCATGATAAATCCCCTTGATTACGAATATTTATTATCCTAAGTACTCACTAGCTAACAGGTCAACCGTACGCTAATAGTACAAATCAGCGTCAACGGTACTAAATTAATTCTTTAGTAGGAAGGCTAGCGGTTCTGGCAAGAATTTCTAGAATGGCACTCAAGAAAACGTAGATTCAAAGCAGCAAGAAATGCTGCGAGAGGGCGGATTCAAAACTGACCCCTCCCTCTGGCGAGGCTAATCGCTACTTGGCTGCCTTCATCATCGCCGCTGAATCTTCAAACGGCTGAAAGCTCGCGTACTTGCCATTCTTGATAGCCACCATGTGAATGGACTCAGTGTCTAAACCCTCGGCAGTCATTTTGATATGCACAAACACGGTATCACCAGACTCATAATAGTGAATAGGTTCTACTTTGAAATCAGACCACATTTCACCAATAGGGCCAAAAACGCCTTTAATCACAGCTTCTGCGCCTGTATACGTTCCCGCATAGGGTAGGCCCACCTGAATAGTCCACACCACATCATCGGCTTGCGTGTCTTTCCAGACCTCCATATCGCCAGAGGCAAAAGCATCATAACCCGACTTTGCTATAGCGACGTTAGCCGACATTTCACTTTCAGCATGGTGGCCTGCAACAACTGTTGTGGAAATTAACATTAGCACTAGTGCAATTGTTTTTTTCATTTCAGATCCTTTCTTCTTATTGATTGAACGTACTTACTTTAAAGTTTTTGAA
>CAJWNY010000105.1 GCA_913043815.1 uncultured Gammaproteobacteria bacterium | reverse complement strand
TTTTGCGCTGGAGCAGAGTCAGCGCCCGTTCGAATCTCGCCTTGCCCGATTTTTTTATTGAAGGAGTCTGGAAATTCTTAATAAGTCTTCAGTTGATGTAACGTGGAGCCATATAAGGGTTTGCCTCAACGACCATAAGCCGCTTGTGGAAAATTTCCCCTTGAATGAAAGAGACAAAAAGAAAGTTGAATTTTCATTAGAAGCTTAGCCAAATCGACATCAATCCCAGCGATTGTGGTGACTAACACTGGCGACATAATCCAACTCTATTTATGATCATCTTTGTTTCACTGATAACCGGAAGTGGTCATGCTCGCAATTTCTTCACGACAGTCAGTTTTCATTGCGGCTGTTCTTTGCAACGTCACTAGGGTACTCAATAGATGGATGGCGATACTATTATTGCTGTCGATAACTCTATATTCAGACGTTCTAATTGCGGCACCTCAATCCCTCACCATCACAACCCCAGACGCGAGGGTTACGGGAAGCTGGCAGCAGACTCAAAATGGCCCTGTGGCGCAGTTCGTTGGTCTTAGATTCGCCCGAGCGGAACGCTGGCAGGCGCCTGAATTGGAGCGCCTGCGTGGTAACGTCGATGCCACAACCTTTGCATCTATTTGTCCACAACAAAATGGCAATAGAGCTTGGTATCAGCAGGTTGCTGCTGCATTCGGTGTTAATCCTGAGGTAATACCCCCACGCCCTAATGTGAGCGAGGACTGTTTGCACTTAAACATTTGGACATCGAACCCGAATAGAAGCTCGAGCAAGCCGGTGATGGTCTGGATACATGGCGGTTCAAACAAGAACGGCTACAGTTACGAGCCAAACTATCTCGGCCATCGCTTAGCCGCTAATGACGTGGTCGTGGTCAGCATCGCCTACCGGCTTGGTGTGCTCGGCTTTCTCGCCCACCCAGAGTTCGACACCCCGGGTTCTGGGAATTTCGGTTTGCTTGATCAAATCTCCGCCCTCAGCTGGGTACAAGAACACATCGCTGATTTTGGTGGCGACCCCAACAATGTCACACTGTTTGGCGAGTCAGCGGGCGCAGCCGATATCGGCTACTTGTATGCTGCACCCCAAGCTCAAGGATTGTTTCATAAAGCTATATCCCAAAGCGGCGGCTGGCAGATATCGAGGGTTGCAACACTGAAAGAAGCGGCTGATTTTGGCGAGACTTTTGCCAACGAACTTGGCGGCCTTTCTAAATTAGACAGCATGAAAGCCCATCAAGTAGTAAGTGCGGCTGCGGAATACTTTTATGGTCACTACTGGGACCCGAAGGTGGACGGTCACGTGATTACAAAGGCCATACCCACTTTGGTGCAGACCAATGCCCTCACGCGCAAACCACTGCTTTTGGGATTTAATAGCGATGAGGGTTTAATGTATCAGCCGAGCCAAGTAGATGAAGATATTTGGCAAGAAGCTCTGCTTACGACCCTAGGCGAGCAAGCCGAAACGGTTAACTTGACTGGAAAGCCACTAAGAGAACGGCTAAACACGTTGCGCACGGCGGCTAATTACGCTTGTCCATCGTTAGAATGGGCTGCCTACAATGCAGATGGGTCGCGGAGTTATGTATATGAATTTGCGACCGCACGAACTCAGGACCATGGGCTAGGGGCCTATCATGGAGCAGAAATCCCCTACATTTTTGACACCCATGACACCTGGTTACCCACCACTGAAGCAGATAAAGAACTGACTAATACGATGCTGCAATATTGGATCAATTTTGCTGCAACCGGCAACCCTAACGGTAGCAACCTATTGAGGTGGCCAGTCTATGCAAGAGAGGAAAAGAGGAAAGGTGGAAAAAAGGACAGCAGCGCTATGATACTCGAATTACTGCCAGAACCTCGCGCAAAAATCTGGAATGGAGCTATCTGCGACGCTATACGCCGCAGATAGAAAACTCTAAGGGTTTAGCCTCAGAATTTTTGTCGCCATCGTACGCCCAACGTTCGCGGGCGGTTTGTCGTGATACGGCTATCCCAAGACGCGCCGTTTTTAAACACCTCGCCCCGTTCATCCGTTAGATTGCGAACAAACAATTCTGCTGTACGGCCGTCTTTCTCTACGCCAAACGCGACATTGAGGATGCTGTAATCGCCCTGCAGTTCACGGGTACGGACAGCATTACTGCCGTCAAATAAAGTGTTATATGACTCTCCCGTGAAGATATAAGTGCCTTGTGCGTATCCATTCCAACCTGCTGGTGCAGCAAAGGAGTAGCGAGAAGATAGGTTGTACTTCAGCTCAGGTACACGAGGCAGTTCTCGACCGGATTCCGCATCGGGGTTGCCGTCGCCGGTATTGCCCTTGTTAATCCAATAGTCCTCTGTAATCTCTGCTTCAATGGCGGAGAAAGCAAAAGAGACATCCCAGTTTTCAGTCAACAGGTAAGCCACATCACCTTCAATACCACGACTACGCGCCGTGCCCACGTTATCCGTTAAGGTTAAGGGGGAAACAGAAACGTCGAAGCGAGATAATTGGAAATCGTCCCAATCCATAGTATACGCTGCGAGATTGTACGTTAATCGTCCGTCGAGAGCAGTAGCCTTAAGACCGATTTCATAGTTCTCAACGAAATCAGGCTCATACACACCACCGATCAACGTGTTAAAGACCCGGTTGAGTCCACCAGGGCGATAACCCTCAGAGTATGTGCCGTAGACCATCATATCTTCAGTAAGGTTATAGGCAAGGTTGCCTTTAATTACGGTGTCTTTGTCACTAGTCGTCAGATTGGTATTAAACGCTTCTGTACGAGGGCCAGATCTGCCACCGGGGAAGTAAATCGTGCCGGAGAATCCAACTAGGGAAATCTCGTAATCGAAGCGTCGCGCACTGATAGATGCGGTTAAATCTTCGCTGATATCATAAGACAGTTCTCCAAAAAATGCAGTTTCCTCGCTGTCGCGTATCTGATCGGTCGTCCAGTAGATATCAGGTTCTTCAACCGCCGCCGCCGGTATGTCTTTGAGTCCTAAAACATGCCATTCCCAATCGAATTGGTGCTGACTCTTTTCATAAAAAGCGCCAACCAACCAGCGCAAGCGCTGGTCTTGAGATGAAGCTAAGCGCAATTCGTGGTTGTTGCGCTGGTAGCTTTCATGATTTTCGAACTGCTCTCGCGGGTCTACGCAGGAACCGAAGGTGGCAACGGCACAAGAATAGTAGGACTGAACATAACCGCCAGACACGTAGTAGTCGCTGTACAGCGAGTAATCTGCACGTCCTTCGACCTCACGCTCAAGATACGAACCAGCGTAAGTTAGCGTCATGTCCTGAATTTGGCCTTCAACGACCAGCGAGGACTGCGTCCATTCATCTTCATTGGAGTCGGGCAACAAGCGCATAACCTGCAAATCACCGACTTCACTTGGATCATGGTCCCATACACCCTGACTTTCCAGTTCTTGCCGCATCAACGTTGCGGTGGCAGTCCAATTATCGTTCAAGTCTATGCCGAGTGCTGCCCGCAGGCCTCTGGTGGTGGCTTCATTAAAATCTTTTTCCGCCACACCTTCATTAGTGACCGTAATGTCAGCTGCTTCGGCGATAAGGGCTGGATCGGAAAGTCCGGCGCGAACGTTGCCGTTTCGAAAGGTATACGACCCAAGAACGTTATCGATGAATCCCGCGTCTTCTTTGTGGAAGCCGACCAAACGAACCGCTGCGCGCTCGCCAATAGGCATATTCACCATACCTTCTACCAGATATCCATTGCCGCCTTTACTGATCGAATTTCCTTCAACGTCATAGCTGGCTTCGAACTTCGAAGGGTCTGGCTTGTTGGTAATGATACGAATGCTGCCGGATTGGGAGTTCGCACCAAATAAAGTACCTTGGGGCCCTGCTAGGGATTCAATCCGTGCGATGTCATAGATATGCGGGTTGAGGTAAGAGTTCACCGCAGTAGCTGGCTGTTCGTCTAAATAGATTGCTACGTTTGGCGTGGAGCCAAGCGCGTTTTCACCGCCACTGGATATGCCACGAATGTAGATGTCACCCGTGCCAGGACCAGTTGAAGTGTAATTGGCAGACGGCATCATCTGGACAAAATCTTCTAAATCGGTCACGCCCAAATTCTCCAGATCTACAGCAGCCAAGACATCAATGCTGATCGGCACATCTTGGAGGTTTTGGCTGCGCTTTTGCGCAGTCACAATGACCTCTTCAATAACCAGACCGTCCTGTGCGCTCACTTGCTGGGACGACAATGCGCCACTCACTACAAGTAGTGCACCAGCGGACGCGGCAACATGCTGTTTTACGGCTCGCGATAAGGGACTTAACGAAAATTTTGCAGGACGCTGCTTCGATCTACTCATACATTATCAATCTCAAATTAGGAGCGTAGATATAAACAAATCAGAGACAAAGTAACCAGTAATCTTAGTAAATATATCCTAGTACTTGGCATTTGGACGGTTACTGGTCAAAAGAAGCCTCTTTAACGGTGATAGATGCTGCTCAAAATGACGCCACTGCTGCATCGCATCTCGATAGATAGGACGCCTAACCTGCTCGGAACTAGCAGTTCGAACGGCACGTTCGTTTTCATGGAAAGTAAGACATTCACGCTCAAATTCGAGACCACAATAATCCAGCATTCGCCGCACCTGAGCCTCGAGGTCCTCAACTACTTCCTCATACTGCATCCGCAGCACGCGGCCAGGTAGAACCTCGTTCCAATGCGCCATCACTTGCTGATAATCAGCGTAATAGCGACCAATTTCCTCTAGACCATAAGTAAATTCTTGCCCTGTGGCGAACAGCTGTTTGTAACCGCTAAAGCAGGTACCCATTGGATTGCGCCGCGCATCAATGATTTTCGCATTTGGCAGAATCAAATGAATCAGACCGACATGAGGAAAGTTGTTTGGCATCTTATCGATGAAAAAAGGCGCGCCTTGACGCTGCACCTGAGTGGAATCCAGATATTCTTGTCCCAAATCTCGACATTGCTCAGCAGACAAATCCCAGAGCGCAGCAGGATAGAGTGACTCGTCACTTTTGTTTTTCTTCGCCGCAAGGTGGCGTACAAACCGCAGAATGTTCGGCAGTTCCATAGTGCCATCGACTTGGGAGTGACTGGCGAGAATTTGTTCCAACAGCGTAGAGCCAGACCGCGGCAAGCCAACAATGAATATCGGGTCCGCAGCTTCGTGACCAAAGTCCTCGCGCTGGGCAAATTGTGTTTGGCTACAGGATTGAATAATTGATGCGATTTCGGCAGAATTTGCGTCAGCGCTGTAACCTGATTGTTCTCGCTTCAACGCGTTGCCGCGTTGATAAAAATCGAAAGACTCGTCAAACGCTTCGGAATCCTCTAAACCTTTACCGAGCGAAAAGCACAGGTGGTATTCGTCTCGCGCATCGATGCCGCCGGCGTTGACCAGTCTTTTCATTGCCTGTAATTCAAGGCTTGTGAAACGAAACGTCTTCAGATTCGCCAAACTCCAATACGCCTCCCCTAAAGTTGGTTCATTATCAATGGCTCGCCGGTACGCCTCAACAGCGTCGCCCTGCTGCCCAACAGTTTTAAGGGCGTGGCCTAAGCTCATCTGCAATCGAGAATGTTTTGGCGACTTTTCAAGCACACGTTTGTAACGCCGGATAGCGCCCTGAAAGTCTCCGACGTTAACCAGAACAGATGCTCCTAGCACCGGGTGCGCCAAATTTTCTGGCTCGACTCGCTCTAGGTAAGCAACTTCTGCCATTGCCTCGCCAAATTTGCCGATTTTACTGAGAGCGTTAGCGTAATTATTACGAGCCAAATGATAGTCTGGGGCAAGTTCCAAGCAACGATGCAAAAGCTTCTCAGCATCAGCATAGATTTCCAGCTGCATGCCGATATCAGCTAACAGGCGTATTGCATTCACATCTGTTGGGTAACGATACAAGTAATCTCGGCAAATACCCTCGGCTAAGCCCAACTTACCTTCAGCCGCCAGTTCTACCGCTTTTTTCAGACCAGGGTGGGTTGCGGTAACGGCCATTTGCTTTCGAAATGCCATCTCAGACGCGTCAACTTCTCCGCGGTCGGCGAGCAGCTCGCCCAGTATCTGCCAGCCACTCGACAACTCAGGCTCTATAGTCACTGCTCGCCGCAGCGCTATAATTGCATCCAGTGTGCGACTCTCTTGCCGACAAGCAATACCCAGCTCAAGCTGCACTGCTGCTGCGTCTGGAATCCGCTTGGCGAGCTTTTGCAGCACCGCCACTGCGTAGCTACTGTCTCCTAGCAAACGCTTGGCTCGGGCCTCGATGAGCGCGGCGTGCTCACTGGCAGGATACACTTTACGAATTTCTTCAACTTGATCAAGAGCCTTGGTAAGCGCGCCCTCGTTAATCAATCGCTGAGCCTGAGCTAGTGCCTGCTTTAAGTTTTCCTGGTCTGCGTCTAAAATTTTCGACTCCTTGATCAGCAGATGCCTAAAATACAACTATGCCACTATTCGGACATCCTTTTGTGATGAAATAACGTCTGCAACAGTTTAAAAAGTTAAAAGGCAACAATGCTTTGAGCAAGGAAGGCGATTAAACGTCTGTGCACGCATTAGGGGCATAAGTTCACCGATTTTTTTTGATACACCTAATTTCAATGCCCGCTTTCTGCCAGGGAGATTTCAGTGAGCTTGAAGAAGCTAGGACCTCAAGAATACAGAGCAAAAAAATCAGCGCCCACAAAGTATTTCTCAGC
>CAJWNY010000104.1 GCA_913043815.1 uncultured Gammaproteobacteria bacterium | reverse complement strand
GCCACAATTGTGGTGGTGGGCGGTGGCGGTATTATTGCTGCTAATCCTTTGCTGCTTGTGGTTTTTAAGTATATCGGAGGCGTGTACCTAATTTTTATTGGCCTTCAAATGATGCGCTCGCAGGGGGCCATGGCTGTAAAGCCAGATAGCTCGGGTTCTTTCGAATTAGATTTTATCAGCTTGGCCGTGCAAGGCTTTATTACTGCTGTAGCAAATCCCAAGGGTTGGGCTTTTTTCCTTGCCATGACTCCTGGGTTTATTAACTACGACATTGCTTTAGGTCCACAAATGACAGCATTGGTGAGTATTATTCTAATTATCGAATTTACCTCATTGATGCTTTACGCCGCAGGCGGGCAGGTGCTGGGCAAGCTATTTCTAAACAGCGATAATGTTCTGGTGCTAAATCGCGTGGCGGGGTTGTTAATGATGTGCGTGGGCGTTTGGTTAGCGATGAGCTGAGTGGCGTTTAGATGATTTCAAGCGGAGCATTTTTTAAGGCTTTTGCCCCATGATTTGTTGAGCTTTTTTGCTCGGCGTCCCAAATAAGGCTTCCAACCCAGACTGAAGTTTTTTCTTCTGCGAGTATGGACTCGCCCGCCTCTAAGGTCGGAGTAGGGTCTGCTTCGTCGTCGCCTTGTTGTGGGCCCTCTGCATCGTTGCCCTTACTCATACCAAAAAGTGCACTTAGTTTGGCTTTAGCATCACTGCCAAAGGTATTGTGAGCGGGTTAAAGGTATTGGTGTCGGCATGCTAATATTCGCAGAAGTTTGCGTTATTTTTTTGCATTGGTAGCTCGGCTCGGTCTTCGATGCATCGCATCGCATTTTGTGGATCACAATGAACACACAGCCGGCAGCAATGTAAATCTTTAAAGCATTTCGGGTATTGGTTATGCCGAGAAATTGGTTGGGGTAACTTAGTAAGACTCCCCCACAATTCCAACAAGCCAGTTCAGTCATTTATTGTTAGCGCCTCACTCTCTTGTCTGATGGCACAGCCTATTTCCCGCAAGACTATTTTACGAATAGGCCCAGGTTTTGATTAAGTGGTGGGCTATGGCTTGAGGGCCGGGTACGCGCAAATCTGGGTTAGTTCCTGCAAGGCCTGTTTGTACTTCCGCTCGGCTAAACCATGCTACATCCGCCATCTCCGTAGGATCTATGACTATGTCGTGGTCTAATGCAATGCCCTTACAGCCGATCATTAGCGATGAAGGGAAAGGCCAAGGTTGGGATGAATGATATTCTACATTGCCAACCCCAATGCCTGCTTCTTCGAACACTTCGCGTCTTACCGCTTCTTCTATCGATTCGCCCTGGTCTAAAAATCCTGCCAGTGCAGAGTAAAAATTACTGGCGGCCATGCGCCCCTGTGATTTACCCAGCAGGCACCTGTTGCCGCCATCCACATCTTGGATCAACATAATGACTACGGGGTCCGTACGCGGAAAAATATGGCGTGCGCATTGTTCGCAATGGCGTATTAGCCCGCCACGGCCCATGCGTGTTGGCTCGGCGCATTGTGCGCAATAGGGGTTGCGTTTATGCCAGTCGAGAAGTGCACGGGCTTGGCTGACAATACCCGCCTCTGCAATGCTTAGCGTGCTGGCAGCTATCCGGCAATCAGTGAAGGTAAAATCACCCACCTTATCGTCTGTTTCTTCTTTCGATATGTTTACGGCGAAATGAGGGGCATCTTTTAGAGTGCCCAAAAATACAGGATGAATTGCCTGCTTTGGTAAATCAGCAAGTGTGCACCAGAGCAATGCACCCGTTTCTGTAGTCGCCACCTTAAGTTGATTAAAGGGTAAATACTTGGCCATTTTTGAGGCGGCTAAGGCGTTTAGGGTTTCCTCGCTGCGGCGCAAATGTTGGCTGCGATCCAGCGGATTACCGGCAAATGTGTGGGTGAAATTTTCGTAGTTTTTTAGCATTGCTAGATATTAGCAACCTTGCTCGTGTACATCAGCATATGTAAGCGTAAATCGTTGCTGTGAACTCAGTTTTAGCGCGTCAACCCCTGCGTTATCTACCTCGTGCTTTAGATAGTGCTTTAAATTAAGCTGTGGGAATGGATTTTTTAGCGCTTTAATAGTTTAACGAATATTGAGCTGTTGGGGTGAATTCGAGGATGGAGAAATCATGATTGAACGTATTCCCTTTGGGTCCACTGGTCATACCAGCAGTAGGGCTATTTTTGGCGCCGCTGCACTTGGCGCAATGAACCAGGCCCGGGCAGACAAGACCATTGCCAAGGTCGTGAAAGCTGGGCTAAATCATTTCGATGTGGCCGCCAGCTATGGCGACGCTGAGCTGCGTCTAGCGCCCTGGCTAAAAGACAATCGCCAGAGCATATTTTTGGCCACAAAAACTGGTCATCGTACTTATACGAGAGCGCGTGATGAGTTACACGCGTCTTTAGAGCGCATGGGGGTAGATCATGTGGATTTAATCCAGATGCATAATCTTACACATGAGAATGATTGGGAAGTTGCTATGGGGCCTGGTGGCGCCTTAGAAGCGCTGATTGAAGCGCGAAATGAGGGCTTGGTGCGCAACATTGGGGTGACAGGACACGGTACCTACGCGCCGGCAATTCATATGCGAAGTTTAGAAACCTATGCCTTTGATTCTATTTTGGTGCCTTACAGTTATGCAATGATGAGTGTGCCTCAATATGCGGCTGACTTTGAAAGCTTATATCAGATGTGTCAAGCCCGAGGTGTGGCAATGCAAACCATTAAGGCCATTGCAGCACGTCGTTGGAACGACGAAGACACAGAAAAGAAATTTAGCTGGTATCGGCCAATTACCGATGCTCAAGCCATGAAGCGTGCCATAGACTTCGTATTGGTCCGAGATGGATTGTTTGTGAACACGAGTAGCGATGCAACTTTAATGGACGTCGTATTGGACTGTATGGCAGCGCCTGTTCAGGCGGTGGATGTTGGAGCCTTGGCGACGGATGCGCAAAATTTAGGTATTGAACCGCTGTTTGTCCGTGACGTGTCAGATGATGTAGTTATTAAAGCTTAGGTAGGTTTAGTCGCAGGCGGTGTTATAAAGTTAACTAAGTATGTAAGCATGCGAGCAGGGGGCAGTAAGTATGAGTGATTGGAAAGTAATCCGTTTAGCCGGGGCATTAGGGGCCGAAATAATTGGTTTCAACTTGGCTGGCGCAAGCGGGCAAGATATCGACAAGATCAAGGCTCTGTTGCTTGAGCACAAAGTTATCTTTTTCCCCGGCCAGTCTATTGACATTGAGGAGCACGTTGCCCTCGGGCGTCAGTTTGGTCAGATCGAATCGCACCCAAACTTAAAGAATCCGTTTACTCAGCATCCCGAAGTTTTTGAGCTTGCAGCCACTCATGGTGGTGTTGCTGACGAGTGGCACACGGATATTACTTTTCAAGATTCTCCCTCCATGATGTCAATCTTGCATATGGTCAAGTGTCCTGAAGTGGGCGGCGACACCATGTGGACTAGTCTGAGTAAGGCCTATGACGAATTGTCCGACCCCATGCGCAGTCTTTGTGAGGGGTTAAGTGCGCTCCACGATGCCCACCCACATAACCGCCCCCAAGATATGGCTGTGCACCCAGTAGTTCGAGTACACCCTGAAACAGGCGCCAAAGCCTTGTACGTGAATGAGCACTTTACTCGTCGCATTGTAGAAATGAACGCCACAGAGAGTCGTGTCATTTTAGATTACTTAACAGAATGGGTTAAAAATCCGCGCTTCACAGTGCGTTACAAATGGACGCCGGGTACTATCGCGTTTTGGGACAACCGCTGTACACAGCACTTTGTGCTAAATGATTTTGAGGGCGAGCGTATTGTTCAGCGTGTTACCGTGATGGGTGATGAGGTCAAGGGCGCGGCAACGCCCAAATGGGAGCCTTGGATTCGTGATGGCAGAGCGTCTGCTACAACACGCTTAGACCGTCAGCTTAACTCTTATATGAAGGCGAAAAGAGCCAAGCTCGAAGGCGTCTAGATATTGCTCTTTGTTAGCTGCTGATTAGATCTAATAGTTATGTCGAATAGTTGGATCTAATCAGTTAGGAGTGTTAACAGGGGTGTGTATATTGACCACTTGAATTTGCTCTGGCTTTAAACCCTCATTCAGAGAGCCGGAGCGAAAGCCACCTATATCCATCGCAACAAAACGGTAGCCCAATGCCTGAATACGCGTTTGCATTTCTGCGTGGTGGGTGACTGCCAGTGGAAATTCTTCGGGCAATATTTCTAAGCGGGCCACCTCACCATGATGGCGCACACGGTACTGACTAAATCCTAAGTCAGCCAACACGTTTTCAGCTGCTTCCACTTGGGCTAACAGACTTTGATTAATAGCTGTGCCATAGGGGAATCTACTCGATAGGCACGCAGCCTGTGGTTTATCCGCATTTTCTAAACCCAATTCATGGGCCAGCGCGCGGATGTCTGCTTTATGGAACCCAGCTTCAACCAGGGGCGATTTAACATGATGGTCGTCGGCTGCAATAAGCCCTGGCCGATGATCGCCCAAGTCGTCCAAGTTGGTGCCATTGAGTATGACCGCATAGCTTTGTGCTTGGGCTATTTGCGTAAGCTCTTTGTAGAGCGAGGTTTTACAATGAAAGCAGCGGTTGGTGGGGTTGGCTCGGTAGTCTGATTTACTTAACTCGTCGGTGACAATAACTTGGTGTGCTATGCCCCAATCATCGCCAAGTTTTTTTGACAGTTCCAAATCCGTGCGTTTTAGGCTGGCAGAACCAGAAGTCACCGCTAGTGCTTTGTCGCCTAAGACCTGTCCAGCAACAAAAGCCACTAAAGAGCTGTCTATGCCGCCTGAAAAAGCGACCACAACGCTGCTATAACTGCGGATATTTTCCTGCAATGCGAGGTATTTACTTGCTAGGTCAGCGTCCATGTTTATTCCTAGTTCACTATTTGTCTATTTACAGGCGATTAATTCGGTTGGCTAAGAAGCCCGCACCGAAACCATTGTCTATATTGACCACGCTCACTCCTGAGGCACAACTAGTCAGCATACCAAGCATTGCCGCCACGCCTTGAAACGCTGCGCCATAGCCCACGCTCGTAGGGACCGCGATAACGGGCTTGTCTACAAGTCCGCCTATAACACTGGGTAGAGCGCCCTCCATACCGGCGACCACCACTAATACTCGCGCTTGTCTTAGGTCATCTATCCGAGCTAAAAGCCGGTGCAGACCGGCGACGCCCACGTCATAAATACGCTCTACGCGGTTGCCGTAAAATTCTGCAGTTTGGGCAGCTTCTTCGGCTACTGCCATATCTGAGGTGCCTGCACTGACCACTGCAATAGTATGCTCAGATGTTTCTACCTTTCGGCTATGCCACCACAGCAATTGTGACTGCACATTATAATGCGATTCGCTGGGAATATTATTCAATAAGGCGTAGACGTCGGCGTTCAGTCGGGTGACTAAAACATTAGATTGTTGGGCCACCATACTGGCAACAATGTCAGAAATTTGCGCGGAAGTTTTGCCTGCGCCAAATATTACCTCGGCGGCACCTGTGCGCGTTTGTCTGTCGGTGTCGATTACGGTATGACCTAAATCTTGAAAATATTCACCGCGTAATAGTCGCTGGGCTTCTGCGTTAGATATCTCGCCGTTTTTAAATTTTTCCAGTACGTCTTTAATGGCCATGATATGGGTTTGCCTAATTTGCTTCTGAGTTAGCTAGTTTGAACCAACGATCTTTGCTTCTTTAAGTACCGCGATTTCAGCCTCACTAAAACCTGATAGAGCCAAAATTTCATCAGTATGCTGACCATTCAAAGGTGCTGGACCTCGGGGTTTTACATCTGCTGTGGCAAATCTCATGGGGATATTTACAGAGGTGTAAGTGCCGTGTTCTGGGTGTTCGATTTTTGGAAACATACCGATTTCCACGGCATGGGGATCTTGGGGTACTTCATGTAGACCCATCACGGGTCCCCAAATCAGACCCGCGTCGTCGAAAATTTTGCCCCATTCGTCGCGGCTTTTCTTTGCTAGTTCAGCATCAAACAGGTCAATGAGTGTGCCCATATTCTTGTAGCGGGACGACGGATCAACAAAGCGTTGGTCGGTTAAGAGTTGTTCTAAACCCAGACATTTTGCTACCTTCGGCCAATAAGCGGCGTCGGGCATCATATTGAAAACCACCCAATTACCGTCGCCGCACGGAAAGCGGTTTGCGCAAATAGCGAGCATTTGGTGGCGGGGTCGGCGCCTTACCGGCGCGTGATCCATGGCTGTTATCGAGTAGTCAGTGGCTTGAGTCCACACAGCGGTCTCGTATAACGAGGTTTCAACGACTTGTCCTTCGCCGGTTTTCTCCGCCATGCGTAAGGCACCAAGAATTGCGCCTACCATTGCTAGGCCAGTGGTGTGATCGCCTTGGGCGGGGCGCGCCATTGGTACGACTCCATTATCACCTTCCCGCGATGAATCGTATAAACCCGACCGCCCGAAAAATGCGGTTACATCGTAACCCGGGCGCCACGCGTCGGGTCCAGTGGTGCCGTAGCCGGTGAGTGTGGCGTGCACGATTCTTGGGTTAATCTTTAACATCGCCTCGGGCCCAAGGCCGAATTTTTCTTGGCGTGCTGCCAAGAGGTTGCACATGAAAATGTCTGCCTTGGCGGCGAGTTTGCGCACTAGTTCCGCACCTTTGGGTTGATCTAAAGCGATGGAGATAGACTGCTTGCCGCGGTTATCTACATCAAA
>CAJWNY010000103.1 GCA_913043815.1 uncultured Gammaproteobacteria bacterium | reverse complement strand
AATTACATATACTAAACTGTGATTAGAAGTGCCCAGAAGAGGACGTCAAACTTTCTAGAATTGTGTTTAATTACAGACACTTATTTAAAGGTTGAAATTAAAAAGCGGTCCCGAAAGCGGTCCTCCTGAGTAAGATCAGGCGAATACGCTTTGGCGGCCAGTAGAATTTAAGGACTTGTCACTCGTAACTTTTCATTCGGGTGCCCTCGGGGTCGTAAAGTGGGCGCGTGAACAACGTTGCGTCGAAAAACTGCCGAGCGATGTCGACCTGAACAGTAATCCCTGATGTAGTCTGATGGTGGGCCGTGCCTAGAGCTACCGGTTTGCCAATACGATAACCAAAGGCACAGGAACTTATTTTTCCAATGATATTGCCATCATAATAGATTGGTTCATGCCCTAGAGGTATGGCTTTTTCGTCGTGAAATTTCAGAGAGACCAAAGACGAGTTTCCCCTTTTTTTTCGACGTTCTGCAAGCGCTTCAGCTCCTATAAAGCCGCCCGACTTGCGGGTGGCAAAGTCAAGCCCAGTGTCAACCGGCGTGACATCACCATCCAGTTCATGTCCCATGGCGCAGAAACCTTTTTCGATCCGCATAGAGGTCTGGGCATATAGCCCAGCCGGCTTTGCACCTACAGTTGCAAGAGCTGTGTAAATTGCGGCTGCGTTTTCGGCTTTCATAGTGATCTCCCACCCTGCTTCGCCAACATAAGACAAGCGAGCAGCACGCACATGTTTTCCGGCGATATGGGCAGGGCCAATCTTGAAGTAGGCAAGTTCGTTTAGCTCGGGCGCTCCACATTCTGAGACAATTCGCGCAGCTTCAGGTCCCATGAGCGCAAGAACGGCATAGTCTTTGGTACTATCAGTTAGGCTGACGTCAAAGCCCTTGGAATTTTTTTGGAACCAAAAAAGATCACGTTTAATGGCGTTTGTGCCAACAAATAAACGATAATGATTATGGGCGATGCGTTGAGCGGTTATGTCACTCTCAAAAGTGCCGCGTTCGTTTAGAACGGCAGTGTAAATCACGGACCCGGGTGGACGGCCAAGAAATCCAGAACAGGTATGTAAAAGAAACGCTTCAGCTTCCGGTCCTTGCACCTCAATCTTTCCAAAAGATGAAGCGTCAAAGATTGCAGCGTTCTCATGGGCGGCCATAACTTCTGTGCGAACATTTTCGAACCAATCGGGGCGGCCAAAGGTCATTCTTGGTTCTTTGATTTTGCCAAAGTACAAAGGCCGCTCCCAATCATAAAACTGCCCCATATGCGCTCTTGCCGTCTTGTATTCTTTTTCTAGTGATAGGGCGTGCAGATTGCGTGCAGTGGATAGCTGTTTACCTGGGAAGGCAATATCGTAATGGGTACCGAGGATTTCTGGTGCACGCGCCATCAAGTGATCGATGTTGTTGAAGGCGGGTGCAAACCTCTTGGCATCCGCTTCTGTCAAATCATAGGCCGTGTGCCCATGCACGATGCAATGGGCCAAGTTCATACCTGCACCACCACCCGACGCGATCCCAACTGAGTTCATGCCACAACCCAAGAACAACCCTTTAGTTTCAGCGGTTTCACCCAACATAAAAGTGCCATCGGGCGTGAAACTTTCTGGCCCATTCAGCAACATTTTGACTTCGGCGGTCTCTAACGCTGGCAAACGATGCAACGCATTCATCATCATCGGTTCAAAATGGTCCCAGTCTTCGGGCAGCAGGCCAAATTCGAAACTCGCATCCAGAACGCCGGGTGCTATGGGTTTTCCCATCGGTTCAAAACAGCCCACTAACAATCCCCCAGAGTCGTCGCGCATATAGAGGTGGTTGTCATGGTCAGACAGAGTTGGCGTGTTTCCCACAATGCCGTCGATGGGCTTGGTCAAAAGGTAGAAATGCTCACAGGCTAGCACAGGCACTTCGGCATTTGCCAAGGCGCCCGCCTCGCGAGACCAAAGGCCAGTGCACAGTGCGATCGCGTCGCACATCACCGTTCCTTGTCTGGTTTCCACACCTTTGACGCGGCCGTTTTTGGTTAGAATTCCGGTGACACCAGTGTCTTCAAAGATCTTCGCACCTAGCTTATTGGCCGCTTTTACCAGCGCCGCGCAAACATCTGACGGGGAGACCCGTCCGTCATCTGGTGACCAGACTGCGCCCAACACATCTTCGGCATTCATTAACGGCCAACGTTCCTTGGCTTCATCAGGTGATATGGATATTGCTTTAATGCCGTAGGCATGGGCCAGTGCTTCCTGCCGTTTCACATGGATTAGACGGTCGGGGTTGGTGGCAATCGATAGAGATCCTTTTTGAATCCAGCCCACATTCTGCCCGGTTTCTTTCTCAAGTTGAGAATAGAGGTCCACTGAATACTGGATCATGCGGGTTAGGTTTTGTGAGTTCCGGATAGCCCGCACTTGCGCGGCCGAGTGCCACGTCGTGCCGCTGGTCAGCTTGTTTCTTTCCAGAAGAATGGTATCGCTCATACCCATTTTGGTTAGGTGATATAACGTAGAACAGCCCATAATACCGCCACCAATGACGACGACTGATGCATGGGAGGGGAGATTGTTGTCTTTCATCGAATTGATTCCTTGACGAATCTTGAAATATATATTTCACTAATTGCTCTTAATGTAAGGAACGCAACAATAAATTGTCTCAAGCATATCCCGTCAATTTAATGGATCTTTCATCCGAACGAGTGCAGGCACTAAGCCCGCAGCAGCGACGCGCAGCCCGTTTTATTGTGGAACATTCAGGAGACGTTGCCACCCGATCGCAGCGGCACATTGCTGCCGTTTCACAACTACCTGCTCCGACTTTTACTCGACTGGCGCGTGCGGTGGGGTTGCAAAGTTACGATCAGTTGCGTGACCTGTGCCGTGAGGACGTATTGCGTAATAAAACCATCCTTGCTGATCGCGCAAAATCGCTCATCGCCGAAGTAAACGAAAATGCAGAAGAGCCATCTCTAATTGCCCGTCATGCGGCGTCGGCTATTCGTAATTTGCAGCGGGTTGTCGAGCAGACAGATCCTGATCGGTTAACAAATGCGGCTCGGCTTTTGGCTGATGCACGGCGTGTTGTTCTGATTGGCGAAATGAGCGCAAGCGGTTTAATGGACTATGCTTCTTACATGGCAAATATGTCGCTGACTGGGTGGAAAGTGCTCGACCGTGCCGGCGAAGGTTTATCTTCGGAACTGGCTTTTCTCGGGTCAGAGGATGCCTGTATTGTAACAGCAGTCAGCCCCTATTCGACCCGCTCACTCAAAATTGTACGTCATATCGTAGAAGCCGGTATCCCGGTAGTTGCGATTACTGATAATGCCCTATCACCTTTGGTTACTTTGGCTGATCACAGTTTTTTCGTAGCCACTAAAAGTCCACAATTCTTCCCCTCACATGTAGCGCTGATGGTTGTTTTAGAGGTGATTATTGATATGGTTATACGTGAGAGAGGCATTGAGGCGCAGAAACACATTGCCGCGGTAGAACGGCAAAATCATATACTAAATGAGTATTGGCAAGAAGATCTTGCCGCCAACAAAGGAGAGTGAAACTATGAATAACTTTTTCAAGAATACTATCAGTAGCCTTGCACTAGTAGCTATGTCTGCGGGAACGGTCAGTGCCCAGTGTACCAACGATGTTTGGAACAAGGTAATGTCTAACGGCAAAATAGTAATTGGTGTTAAGGCGGATTACAAACCTTGGGGTTTTCGCGATGACAGCGGAAATCTTGTTGGTATGGAGATCGATATGGCCATGGATGTTGCCGCCAAAATGGGCGTTGAGGCTGAATTGGTTCCCGTGCAATCCTCTAATCGGATGCAGTTTTTGGAACAGGGCAAAATTGACATGATGATCGCAACGATGTCTGACCGTGCAGATCGCCGCAAGATCGTTGGTATTCCGGGGCCAAACTACTACACCTCTGGTACGAATATTATGGCGCCTAAGGCGCTTGGTTTTACCTCTTGGGAAGACCTGCGTGGCAAAAAGGTTTGCGGCAAGCAGGGTGCTTTTTATAATCAGATAACGGAAGAGCGTTATGGCGTTGAAATCATGGCTTTCACGGGTAACGCCGAGGCCAAACAGGCATTGCGAGATCGGAAATGTGTTGCATGGGTTTATGACGACAGCTCCATCGGTTCTGACCTAAGCTCTGGCAACTGGGACGAGTTTGAAATGCCATTGGCGTCAGAAGACGACAACCCTTGGGGTCTTGGCGTGCCGCTTGCTGAAGCCAGCTGCGTCTTTGGTAACTTTATGTCCGGCATGCAGTATAACTGGCACCGCGAAGGCTCGCTTATAGCATTGGAAGAAAAGTGGGGCATCAAGCCAACGGCTTTCCTACAGATGCAGAACGAGCGTAACAGTGACTGGATTGAATAATTCACTTTAGCAACCTGACGCCCCTCCACCCTTGTTGTGGAGGGGCGCTTCGGAATTGAACCTCTTGGAAGAGTACTTTCGACAATTGGCGGAGACAGCACCGCGTTGGAACTTCATATGGATGTATGAAGATCGCCAACAGAGCAAAATATTGTCTGGCCTCTGGATGACGATCAAGTTGAGCGTCATGTGCCTAATTTTCTCTGTTGTCATCGGGGTTGTGGGGGCATGGATGCAGGGCGCGCCCTCACGCATAGCGCGAGCAACTGTTCAGGGATATATCCAATTTTTCCGCAATACACCGCCCATGGTACAACTTTTATTCTTTTACTTTGCTCTGGGTCAGTTCACCCCTGTCGTTGTCGGTGATGATGGATGGAGCGTAGAGCCGATTATTTCAAATGTCGGCTGGGCAATTGTTTCACTTTCCATGTTTGCAGGGGCCTTTAATGTAGAGATCTTTCGGGCTGGGATTGAAGCAGTTCCCGAAAGCACGGTTGAGGCCTCTGAGTCCTTGGGCTTTTCGCGCCTGCAAACCTACATTTACGTCGTGTTACCGTTGGCCTTCCGTGTTTGTCTTCCGGCGCTTAACAATAATTTGGTTAACCTGGTCAAAACCACGACCCAAGCCTTTGCGATTGCTGTGCCGGAGCTTCTCTATCACTCTGTCACGATCTGGAACGATTATCCTTCTGCACAATATCCGACCATGCTGTTGGTGTTCGTAGCCTATGTGGGATTGGTTGCGATACTTGTATTTGGCATGTCTCGATGGGAACGATCCATTAAGATTCCGGGATACGGCATATGAAGCAAATATCTGGCATAAATACGCCTTTAAAAGGCGGAATGGCGGTTCTAAAACAGTTTGATATCAATGCTCATAGCCCGGATGGCTATATCTTCACACGCTGGCTCGCAGCTCTGCCGTGGTGGACGCCACTGATGATGCTGACGATCATCGTGGCCTACCCCACTATTGCCTATGCTCAATCGGGCTTCTCTACTTATGACGCCTTTGATGCGTTGTGGCGTTGGATGCCATTCCTGGTCTTCTCGGGTTTTTGGTTTAATGTTTTGATCTCATTTTGGACGCTGCTAATTGGGACCGTTGCAGGGGTAGCACTGGGGCTGGGGCAGATCTCACCTTTTGGACCCTTGCGCGCGTTTTCATGGTTTATCACACAGCTTTTTCGTAATTCTCCATGGCTGGTGATCTTATTTATTGTGCTACTGGCGCTGCCCTTTGAATTTACACTGTTTGGTCAAACCATCCGCGTGCCCGACTGGATGAAAGGGGTCTTCGGCCTAAGCTTACCTATAATGGCAAATATCTCTGAAGTTGTGCGCGGGGCGGTTCAATCTGTTCCGACGGCACAATGGGAGGCGGCGGAAAGCTTAGCTTTCAGCCGCCGCCAAATCCTTTGGCAGATTGTTCTTCCGCAATGCCTCAAACGCATGCTACCACCATGGATGAATTGGTATGCGATATTGACTATGGCAACGCCTCTATGCAGCTTGCTGGGAATTGAAGAAATTATCACCCTGAGCCGACAAGCAATGGAATCAGAAGACAACCACCCTGAACTTCTCGTGCCGTTTTATGGCTTTGCATTATTGCTATTCTTTGCCTATTGCTATCCGATTGCACGCTTTACAATGTGGCTAGAGCGTAAATATGTAGTGAAAACGTGAGATTGATATTATGACTTGGACTGCTGAAAAACCTATTGTTTCTCTAAAAAACGTGCGTAAGAGCTTTGGCACATTAGAGGTTCTTAAAGGAGTTTCGATTGACGTTATGAAAGGCGAGGTGATTTGTATCATTGGCCCTTCCGGTTCGGGTAAATCTACCCTGATCCGCTGCATAAATGGGCTTAACGATATCCAGGGTGGATCGATTTTTGTCCAGGGTAAAGAGGTGCATGGCGCTAATCTGGATAAGCTGGAACTACGCAAGAAGGTTGGAATGGTGTTTCAGCAATACAACCTTTTCCCGCATAAAACAGCGCTCCAAAACGTTATGATGGCCCCGTTAAAGGTGCTCAAGGAAAACAAGACTGACGTAGAAACGCGCGCGCGCCAGCTGATCAAGAAGGTAAGGTTGGAGGGTAAAGAAGATAGTTATCCGGGCGAGCTATCGGGCGGACAACAGCAACGCGTTGCCATTGCTCGGTCTCTTGCGATGAACCCGGATGTGATGCTGTTTGATGAAGTGACCGCTGCGCTCGATCCTGAAACAGTAAAGGAAGTGTTAGTCACCATACGAGAGCTGGCAGAAGATGGCATGACATGCATTCTGGTAACCCATGAAATGGGGTTTGCCCGTGAGGTTGCAGATCACATCTATTTCACAGACCGTGGTGTAATTGTAGAGCATGGACCTCCCAAGACGTTTTTTGACAATGCTCAGGATCCAAGGACTCAGGAGTTTCTTGGACAAATTCTATGAAAAGACTTTATAATTTTTAACGAAAACAGTGACGACCATAAACTTCTTGAGCTTATTCTGTGTCAGGCTTTCTGATGTCTAAGCTCGTTTGTTTATGAGCACCGAGTGGCGAACCAAATCATCCAAAATGGAAATAAAACGAGAAACATTAGATGGCCGT
>CAJWNY010000102.1 GCA_913043815.1 uncultured Gammaproteobacteria bacterium | reverse complement strand
TTTCTACCAACGCCACGTCATCTTTGCTCAGTACTTCGTGGCGTACCAAGCTTTCTACAGAGTCGATGTCGCCACTTTGTAGACTCTCAACATTACCTTGCAAAGCCGTTGCGGCAGCTTGAATACGCATAAAATCTTTGTCGAACTCTTCTAAGAATGCACTTTCTCCCGAGTCTTGGGCTGACGCTAACTCTCGATGAATTTTGCTTAGGTATTGATCTGTATAGCCTTTAAATCCCGAGGCTTGAATATTTAGCTGGGAAAATAAGTCTTCTAAGGCAAAGTTGTGAGCGGCGAACATTTGGTCAATGTGCTGGACAATACTATCGCCGCATTGATTAATACTTTCTAAGGAAGCGCCTAGCGGGGGGTTATCAATTTTTTCGTCGTCTTCCAGTTCTTCAAGGAGAAGTTCCGAAAATCCACAGATGATATTTAGGTGGGTTTTAAGATTATGCCGGATCTTGCCGATCAGCATATCATTCAGTCTCTTACTCAAACCGCTGCCTTATTCTTATTGTGATTAGGTTTCTTTAGTCTTTTACGACCCAAATAGACTTATTTTCATTCTCGGCCTACTCTTTTAGCAATACAGTGGTCACATTCGCTCTAGGATCATAGCTGTTGGTCAGCAAATTTTGCAACGACTAAGTGCCGTTCGAGGCTTTATCCCACTCTTAGCAATTCGTTGCCTTGACTTCGTTGGCTTTCGCAGTGCTTTGGTCGGATCGAACGCGCATAAAACTGTTTTTCGCTGGCCACTTTTTAGACAAAAAAAACGGGCTTAACGCCCGTTTTTTTAACTACTCTGTATGCCAACCATACATCGATCATTCTACGAGTCCGATCTAGTGTTTTTTATATACGCTATGATCACATATGTACCGTACGATACCCATGAAACAAAAAACACACTCCAAAAGAGTAATTCAATCACTTGTTATAGTCCCAGTACCAACTTCGACATGATGTTGCGTTGGATCTCATTTGATCCAGCATAAATGCTCACTTTACGAGTATTAAAATACTCTTGGGCTACACCATTGGATGCTTGTGGCCCAACGCTCTGAAAGTTGTCTCCAGGAGCTGGTGTTGACGAATCTAGTGGCGACGCGTAATTACCGGTAATTTCAAGAGCCAGCTCAGTCACCGACTGCTGCAACTCTGAACCCCTAGTTTTCAACATTGAACTCTCAGGACCAACGTTTTGTCCTGCAGCTAACGCACCCAAAATGCGGAATTCTGTGAATTCCATGGCCAAAATTTCTACGTCCACTTGATTGAATCGCTTCATAAAATCTGCGTTTTCTGAGTAAGTAGCGCCGTAACCATCTTGCTCAGCAGCAGCTGCGCCACGCAGATGCGCCATTGCGCCTTTAAGTGCAGGCGAGTAAGCGTTGCCACGCTCAAACTCAAGCAGATACTTAGCACAGGTCCAACCTTTGCCTTGTTCACCGACTAGATTCTCTTTAGGAACTTTAACGTTATCAAAGTAAACCATATTGATTTCTTGGAAGTTTTCAGCTGGCGTATCTAGTGTAACAATAGGCTTAACGCTGATGCCTGGAGTGGTCATGTCCATAAGAATGAAGCTAATACCCATCTGGCGGATGTCTTCGTTGCTGGTTCTTACCAAGCAAAACATCCAATCAGCGTGTTGGGCCAAGGTGGTCCATGTTTTTACGCCGTTGACCAGGTAATGGTCGCCCATATCTTCAGCCTTGGTCTTCAGAGAGGCCAAATCTGAACCTGATCCTGGCTCGGAATAACCTTGGCAAAACCAGACGTCAGAATTAAGAATAGGGGGTAAAAATTTAGCTTTTTGCTCGTCTGTACCAAACTTCATGATAACCGGAGCGACCATGCTCATACCGAATGGAATAACACCAGGAGCTCCTACTTTGGCGCGCTCTAAGTCCCAGATATAGCTTTGTGTTGGTGTAAACGCTGCCCCGCCATGATCTTTTGGCCAGTTGACTGCAGCCCAACCTTTTTCGGCTAAACGCTTTTGCCAGCCCACCAAATCGTCTTTAGACAGCTTGCCTAAAGCGCTTCGCGATTTTTTGTCGCGCATTTCTTGTGGCCATGCGGCTTTAAGGAAGGACTGTACGTCCTGTTGAAAGTCTCGGTCTTCTTGTGAAAATGATAAGTCCATTACAACTCCAAGTTTTTGATTCTCGATTAATTATATTAATTTGATTATCTAATTGATGTGAAAAACCCACTCTTAAGCGACAAAATTCCGTTCTAAACATGGATACGGCCGTCGAACGCCCTACTAACTTGAACACACCGGAAAATTACTCCGGTACACCGAGATTAATTCCGCGCTTGATCGATCAAAGACTTACCCACTACGCGGATAGCCAATGTTTCTTCCGCGCCTTCAAAAATTGAGAGGACGCGAGCATCTGCAAAGTAGCGGCTTACTGCAACTTCTTCCGCATAACCCATTCCGCCATGTAGCTGCACACCTTCTCTCGTTACCCATTCCGCGGCGCGACAAGAAAACAACTTTACTAAACTTGCTTCCATTTGCCCAAGCCCTTGATCCATTAATCCTGCTACATGGGCCGTAAATTCTCTGGAAGCGCTTATCAGTGCGCCCATTCTTGCCAATTTGGCCAGAGATAGAGGATAACTGGCTACAGAACGACCAAAAACCTTGCGATCTTGGGTATAACTCTTACTTTCTTCGAAGGCCGCGCGCATAAGGCCGCAAGCTCGGGCGGCAGTTTGTAGACGTCCTCCCATAAACCCGCGCATGGTGAAGTAAAAACCTTTACCAATGCCAGCTTCACAGCCAATTAGACAGTCGTCAGGCACGAAAAAATTGTCGTAGAACATTTCATAGGAATGCATTCCGCGATAACCCAAGGTAGGGATCGAACGGCCCGTCATGCGACCGCCCTGCTCCTGTTCGTATTCGAAGTCGTGCCCCTTGTAAGCGGGTTTTTCAACGATGAAAAGAGAAAGTCCTTTGTGCGCTGGTTTTATGTCTTTATCAGTTCTTGCAAGTACCAATAATGCTCCCGCAGCACCTGCATATGTGCACCAGGTTTTACCCCCATTGAGTAGCCAGCCGCCTTCAGTCTTCGTGGCTCGAAGTGCCACTGAGGCAACGTCGGAGCCAGTATTGGGCTCAGTTACTGAGACCGCGCACAGAGTGTCACCGCTGGCGATAGCGGGTAGCCATTTTGCCTGCTGCTCCTCAGTTCCGCCTTCCATCAAAGCTCGTGCCATAATTTCTGGTCGCGTAATCAAGCTACCGGCTGCGCCGAGCGAGCCTCTCGATAGTTCTTCGGTTACCACGACCATGCCCATGCTGTCCTCTTGAGTATCTGGTTTGAGTCCACCAAAACGCTCGGGGATGCTGAGGCCGAAAACGCCCATTCGTTTTAAGGGCTCCAATATTTCATCTGGCACCAGCAGGTCTTTCCTATGAATGTCTTCCGCTAAGGGCATAACGACTTCTTCTGCAAAAGTCCTAAAGGTGTCGCGCATAATGCGCTTTTCTTCATCGACATCACTTTCAGGAAGACCATTGTCCAAAAAATGCTGGCCTAATGCAGATATGTACGCTGGAGACAAAAAATCTTGCAACCTTTCTAAATCGGGTAGTTCTGAGGCTTGTAAACCGAAGGTTTTAGGGCGTACTGCAAACTTTTGGGTGATAGAGGTAATGACATCGGCGACGAAGTAGTTGGCAATTTTACTCAGATTTGAATTTTTTTCAGAACTTGCGAGCACCGTTCTCGCGGCTAGCAACTCAGCTTGAGAGAAAGATAGGCTATACAATTCTATCTGGTCTTCATCAAGGTCTCCCTTTAGAAAGATGCAGGATTTTTTGATAAGTGTGTCTATTTGGTCTAAGACTGGAGTAAATTGGCATGTAGTCATGCGCGGGAGTATGCCCGTTTTTAAGCGTGTGAGGAATAAAGGTGCTTTAGCTTTAAGTTCACCTTTGTGTGGACACATTTTGTCACGCCTAAAGTTGAATATTAGTGAGTCAATAATGGACAAAGTTTCTAAGATCGTTGCAGCGGCTGTGGTGATGGGCAATAGTATTATTTCCGCATGTGAAGGATTGAAATGATAGAGCAGGTCACCGCCTATTTCCTGGAGCTTCAAAAATCCATATGTGACAACTTGGCTGCTGTGGACGGCGCTGCTCAGTTCTCTTTTGAACAAATTCATGCGCCAACAGGTGGCTTGGCGCAGCCCAGAGTGCTAGCGGATGGCGAACATATAGAAAAGGCCGCAGTTCAGTTTACGCACTCTGTGGGAGCGACTCTGCCGCCAGCAGCTACCGCTCGCAACCCTCACCTTGCAGGTCGACCTTTTCAAGCCGCCGCCATTTCATTAATTGTGCACCCGCGCAATCCCCACGTACCTATTACTCACATGAATCTGCGTTTCTTTTATGTCGAGGCGGATGAACCGTCTTGGTACTTTGGTGGGGGTTATGATTTAACGCCTTGCTACCCAGTAGATGCAGACATCGTAAGCTGGCACAGCGCAGCTAAAGCTGCCACAGGAGACCATTATTCGGCTCTTAAAGCTGCTTGCGATGATTATTTCTATCTTTCTCACCGTGGTGAAACCCGCGGCGTGGGTGGTATCTTTTTTGACGATTGGACAAATGGGGGCTTTGACCAAAGCCTTAAGTTCGTAAAAGGCGTTGGCGATTCCTTTGAGCCTAGTTACCTACCTATCTTTCACGCGCGCATGAACACGCCGTTTACCGAGCAAGAGCGGGATTTTCAACTATATCGACGCGGGCGCTACGCAGAATTTAATTTGGCGCTAGACCGCGGCACCGCTTATGGGCTGCAAAGCGGCCGCCGAGTGGAGTCAGTATTGGCTTCTCTGCCACCATTGGTAAAATGGGTTTACAACTACCAACCGGAAGTGGGCAGTCCTGAAGCTAAGCTGACTGAGCATTACCTAAAGCCCCAGGATTGGCTAAAAAATATAAGCAAATTCAGTTAGATAGTCAATTATTGTAAAAAGAAAATGAAGTATTCTACTCTACGATAGTCAATCGATCTTCAACCCCGGTTACACTGCCGGTTTCACGGGCAATGCGTAGCGCTTTTTGCCGCGCATAATCTGAGGGTACCCGTCCTCTTAACGTAACCAAGCCTTTTGCGACTGAGACACCTACCTGTAAGCCTTTCACCTCTGGATCGTTGAGTAATCGAAATTTCACTGCGGCTTTGATTTGAACGTCGTCAGCAAATTCGCCGGTAGTCCTCTTAGATCCATCGCTATAGGCCTGACATCCCAGCAAAAAACTCAAGAGCACACAAGTGCAAAAAAAACGAACAGCACGCATAACTATATCCTTATCCTTAGACCCGGTTAGAATGCGAGATTGAAACACGGAGAGATTAAAATGCAACCAGAACTGAAAATTCTTGCGACGAACCTGCGATTTCCAGAAGGTCCAATCGCTATGCCTGATGGCAGTGTCCTACTTGTTGAAATCGAGCGTGGCACCCTCTCCAGAGTTCAAAATGGGCAAGTCAAAGTTGTTGCAGAGCTAGGCGGCGGACCCAATGGCGCTGCCATTGGCCCTGATGGGGCATGTTATATATGTAATAACGGAGGTTTTGAGTGGATCAAAGCAGGCGATAAAACCTATCCAGGCGAACAACCCAGTAACTATAGTGGCGGCAGAATTGAGCGTGTTGATTTGGTCAGCGGAGCAGTCACCACCCTTTATTCGGAATGTGACGGACACTCATTACGCGGCCCTAATGACATTGTTTTCGATCAAACTGGTGGTTTTTGGTTTACAGATCACGGTAAAACAAGACCTCGAGATAGAGATAGAACCGGAGTATTTTACGCTCAGCCGGACGGTTCGATAATAAAGGAGGTGATTTTTCCCTTGGAAGCGCCAAACGGCATAGGCCTTTCTGCCGATGAGAAGACAGTGTTTGTTGCTGAGACACCGACAGGCAGAGTTTGGGCATTTGACTTGGTGGGTCCCGGCGAGCTTGCATCGGGCAAAAACTCTAAACGCTTGCTTGAAGGGCGCAGTGGCCACTTTATGTTCGATTCGCTAGCTATTGATGCCAATGGAGACGTTTGTGTCGCGACTCTTTTGGACGGCGGTATTACCACCCTCTCCGATTGCGATGAATCTTCACAAAATAGTGTGCAAAAAGAACCAAGGTTTGTGCCTATGCCGGATCGAATTACGACGAATATTTGCTTCGGTGGCGTTGATTTGAAGACCGCATTTATTACTCTGTCATCGACAGGCCAATTGGTCGCAATGGACTGGCCTGTGGGCGGTTTACCTTTAAATTTTCTTAATAAGTAGGTCCACGCTATGGTCAAACGCCTACTTGTATTCTGGTTGTTTTCCCTTGGGGGCATATACGCATCAGTGCTTGCGGACGATGTAGCCGAAGAACGGCTCCATATTGTCATTCCAGCTGGCCCTGGTGGCGGATTAGATGCCACAGCGCGTGCCATTGGAAGAGCGATGGTGAGCCATCAAGAGTTCGCCAGAGTGAGTTATGAAAATCGCACAGGGGGCGGTGGCGGCAAGGCCATGGCCTATTTTGTAGAATCGGCTGATGCGCTGTCCAATACCCTTATGGTCAACTCAACTCCGCTGTTAATCCGCTCGCTCCAAGGTCTATTCCCGCATTCTTATCGAGATTTGGTCCCCGTCGCGGGGCTGATTGCAGACCCGGGCATTATTGCTGTACGTGAAGATTCACCCTATTCGAGCTGGGCAGATGTCATCGCGGCATTGCAACAGAATCCCCGCAAGCTGTTTGTTGGTGGCGGGTCAGTTAAAGGCAGTCTTGACCACATTATTTTATCATTGCTCGTTGATCAGGCAGGTATTTCACCGCGAAGCGTTCGCTATTTGCCCTATGATGGCGGCGGTAAAGCTATGCTGGCTCTGCTCAGTGGTGAGGTAGATGTTTTGGTCAGTGGTTTAGGCGAGACACTTGCGCAGCAAAAGGCTGGCAGCATTAGGTTGCTCGGTATGACGGCAGAGCAAGCAAATCCAACTTTCCCAAACGTG
>CAJWNY010000101.1 GCA_913043815.1 uncultured Gammaproteobacteria bacterium | reverse complement strand
GCTTTCTCCAAGTCTCCAATATCTATGAAAGAGCGCCTCAATAGGGCGTTGTATCTCTTCATCTCTGCGCGCACAAAGAAAACGCGACTGCCATATTTGACGGGCGATGGAAATTTTCCATCGTTCAGCATTCGCGCAGGTGATTGTCGGCTGAGCGATGTTAGCTCAGCTGCGCCCTTGTAACTAAGCAGACCTTCGTTAGCCCCCATCGCCAGCCTCCACAATCTGCGCCTCGATCTCTATCGACCAGCGTAAGTAGTCCTGCGCTTTATTTAGGTGAACGAGAGGGTCTTCGTTGTGGTTGTGGGCGCGCTAATGCACCCACCAATCAAAAGAATTGATAAACTGAAAAGTATTTTTCTCATCACTTGACTGCAATGGATCACAATTTATCACCTAAGTATTTATATGATTTGCGTTTGTGGGAATCTAACGCGGCGACAATGCAAGGTAGAAGAATCAGTATCACGGGGATTGAAAACAACATGCCAAAGCCAATAGATACAGCGACTGGCCGGAGAGGAGCAGCTTGAACTGAAGTATTGAATATTAGTGGGGCTAAGCCAATAAGCGTAGTCGCACTGGATAGTACAATGGGTCGAAATCGATCTCTGACTGAGATTATCATGGCTACTTCAACGTCCTCTCCTGATTCCAGAGCTTCGGAATACCTCAAGTGCAACAGCAATCCAGAGTTTATGACTAATCCTCCTAGCGCTAAAAGCCCTAAAAAAGTCGCTGCACTTAAACCCATTCCCAAGATCACATGACCGAACAACGCACCTGAAGCGCTAAGTGGAATAGCAGAGAGCAAAATGGCGCTAAGACGCAGACTCCGAACGTAGCCGCCGATTAAAACAAAGATAGCAATTAGTACGGACACGGTGGCGATTATTAGACCCTGGGCAGTCTCAGAATCCTCGCCTGTATCTATGGCCTCATCCCACGTTGTGATTCCGGGAAACCGCGCCTCCAATTTCGGCAATAGTTCCTCGCTAACTAAGTCTTCTACTAGATCTTTTGAGTTGATCCGCCGGTCAACACTGGCCTCGACCCGCTGAATGCGTTGTCCGTTGATTCGACGTAATTGCACCTCACCTTGTTGCCAGTAGATCCTGGCAACCTCACCTAGCGGTACCTGGCGACCCTCGGCGGAGGTCAGAATCATTTCATTGAAGTCAGGCAGAACGTGACCATCCTGCTGCTCCCCACGAATCATAACTCGCACTTCGTCTGCACCTCGCGTTAGACGTGTGGCCTCAAGCCCGTCCAGCTGTGCGCGCAAGCGACTTGATATTTGCGCCTCGTCAAAACCCAAAGCACGGCCCGTCGGCGTGAGTTCAAACCGAGCTTCTGAACGAAAAGCATTACCGCTATAAGAAATTTGACCAACGCCAGCTAATTGACTCAGTTCTATCACCAATTCTTCGGCTGCTGCACGACTTATTGCATCGTCTACATGAGCAAGTTCGATAGTTAGGTCCCGCCCGTTACCGGGTCCCTGCAAAAAATCTACTGCGAGTTGCGTGAGTTTAGCCGGCTGACCAATTCGATCGCGCCAAAGTTGACCGAATTGGGATGCGCTGAATGCTCGTTCACTTGGCATAACCAGAGTAAAGCTCACCGATCCCTGATGATTACTCGGGGCGCCTATCTCTACACGCACACCTTTGACGTCATTGCTTTCACCCAACATAGAAAGGACTTCATAACCTATATCCTCAATTTCATTCGTCGTATTGTCCATTTGCTGGTCTGAGGCCCCAGGATTCAGAGCAAAATACGCAGTGACCTGCTGGCTCTCAAATACTGGCTGCAAGGCTAAAGGCATTCTTCCACTAATAGCCCAGCTGAATATCCCGAGCGCCGCAGTCAGACCTAAAGCGATCACTAAACTTCGATTGCGCAAGCAAGCTTGCACATAGGGGATTAGGTAATTTTCGCGTACCGATTCCAGCATTAGCTGAAATTTTTTAGTCTTGCTTGACTTAATCGTTTTGGTCCTGCGCCGCGCGTAGGTTAGGTGAGCAGGCAAAATCCAGAGTGCTTCTACTAAAGATATGGCAAACACGCACGTGGTCACAACGGGAATTGCCAACAGGAAAAGCCCGACTTCGCCTGGCATAAAAAAGATAGGCGTGAATGCGATGATATTCGTAATTATGGCAAGCGTAATCGGTGTTTGAAAACGACTGACCGTGTCGCGCGCAGCGTTTATTGGGGTCATACCCTTTTGTATGCCGTTGTAGATTGATTCACCCACTACCACTGCATCGTCCACTACAATGCCAATGACGATTACAAAAGCAAATATTGAAATAAAATTGATGGTGTAGGGCGTCATAGAAAAAAGAGCCACACCACCAAGCATTGCCACCGGTAATCCAACAGCAACCCAGAAAGCCACCCGCGCTTCAAGCACAAGAAAAAGCAGTATGAGCACAAGAATTAAGCCGATTATGGCGCTTTCAGTCAGTATACTCACCCGGTCAGCATAACTCTTGGCGTCATCATCGAAGATGACCGCACTTCCAGACACCATCTCCGCTTTGATTTCATTGATCAATCTACCCACGCTGTCCGATATCTCTTGGGGCGATGAATCGCCGGTACCGAAAACGTTAATCATAAAACCGCGCGATCCATTGATACGAAACCGCTTGCCACCAGGGCGAAAGCTCTCTTCTACTATAGCGATGTCTTTAAGCGTTAGGGGCGCGCCACTGGAGGACTCAACCATAGCGATTGCTTCAAATTCATGGGCATATTGTCTATCCAACCCGGTGGCGAGCCCGTATTCACCAATGAGACTTCTGATCGCACCACCAGAGCGTTCAAAGGATGCACTTCGAACCCTTTGCGCTACGTCATCCAATGACAGCCCATATAGACGTGCCAGTTCGGAGTTAACGTTCACGGCTATTTCCGGTTCACCGGCGCCTTCGACTTGCACTTGTCCGATTGCTGGCAGCGCCAACAATCGCTGTCGCACCAATTCAGAGAACTTAAGTAATTCCGACTGCGATTTAAAACCATAAAATCCAAGCTCTACATCTTCCCCATTGTCGCGCACCTGAATTATGGTTGGAGGCTCAAGATCTACCGGCAAGGCGCTCAGGCCGCTAACGGCACTGCGAATCTCATCCAAAGTACGCTGTACGTCAGCGCCATTTTCAAGGATAACGAAAATGTTAGCGCCGCCAGTGCGAACCTCACTGACCAATGTCCGTATGTCACGGAGATTATTGATGCTTTGCTCTATAGGCAGCACTACTTGCAACTCCACTTTAGATGCTGTGGCACCACGGTAATCCGCTTTTATCTCAATAGTGTTCAGGACAGCGACCGGAAATACTTCCTGACGCATTGTGGATATTGCAACCAGACCAGCCACAACAAGTACCCACATGAGCAAATTTGCGGCGGTCGGGTTGTGTAAAAACCAGAAAGCAATTGTTGGGCGAGATGTGGACAAGTTATGATCGAATTACGTCAGCAATCGCACCATCGAAGAGACCGATAGGGCGTTGCAAAATGATAACGTCGGCGGGGCCAAAGTTATCCAGCACTGTCACCTTTGTCCCCCTTTGCTCGAGAGGTTGAACTTGATGGCGGACAGCTCGCCCATCACGATAGATCCAAAGAAAATTGCCACTAACAATAAGGTCTGGTGGAATCAAAACTACCGCTCGCTCATTACGAGCAACGAGAGTTGCTTGCAAGGGCATACCGAACACCCAACCATGAGACTCCAAAGGATGATCTACTCGCACCCGCACGGTCGCGAGGCGAGTGTCGTTGGTGAGTGCGTTAACAGATCGCTCGAACACTCCGATAACAGCTTCGCTTGTCGGATCACCGACAGAACGAAGGGTCACCTCTTTTACACCTAAATCCATTAGGCGCAGTGTCTTGATCGGCATTTGCAAGTCAACCACCCCATAGTCCAAGGGATATAAGGTGCCAACTGGAGCCCCTGCGACTAACACTTGGCCTAACGCCACATTGGCGGAAACAACACTCGCTGACCAAGGGGCGCGCACAACAGTACGCTCTAGCACTAATTTAGCGCGGCGCATTTGTGCAGATATCCCTCTTCGCTTTGCTTCAGCTTTGGCTTTTTGCGGTTCGCGTAAAGCCAAAGGACTTGGCGTCTTAGACCGATTTTGATTCTCTTGCCAAGCAGACCATTCCAATTGCGCGATTTCGTATCGACCTTGCTCAATTTCGACATCCGCCTGTGCTTCCGCATACCTTGCTTCAGCAGTGTCCAACGCTATTGAGTAATCACGTTCATCCACCTTGAAAAGTACAGTGTCCTTAGCAAGCATCCCCCCAGGAACCAAATCTTCATGTGTCCATACGATCTCACCTGACACTTGTGTCTTAAGTTCTAAGACTTGTCTCGGATTCAGAGTCCCATAGGCTGTTACCTTGTAGGGCATCTTGGTTCGTTGCAGGGGGCCTACAGTAACTACAGGTTTTCCTTGCACTATACTTGCCTTTAAAGGCTCTGGACCCGTAACTATTATCCAGCCGCAAATCAGAGTGCCGACAGCGCACACGGCCAATACCTTTAAAAACTGACTATTCACTGTTAAATCGCCACACTTCTTCAGATGATCGATGATGTTACGACCAGGCGGGTAAACGACGGGTTAACGCAAAAATTTTAATGTGGTGCGGCGGCCACCTTTAATTTCGTCTTGCGAGTAGAGCCATTGGAATCGTTTACAGATAAGCACAACCAATTCAAGGCCTAAGCCAAATCCAAATTCATCGCTGTCGACAAAGTCTATTTCTCCTCTGTTGACGTTTTCTATCACGACCTGGCTCGGTTCTATGACAATACTAACTTCACCAACTTTGGTGTATTGAAACGCATTCTTCACCAAATTCGACAATACGATACGAACCGCAGACACTGGCGCAAACAGCTCCACATCTGCACCGGAAATGCATAATTCAACATCGTCGTCATCAATTAAATAACGATAGCTTGCAACGATCCCCTGAATTTCAAGATCTAGATGCACTGTTTCAGAGCTAGGGATTTGGTCCGATTGACGATTTATCCAGAGTAATGTTTCTATGAGCAGCCGGACGTCTTCGATAGCACGATATTGACGCAACAACGCCGCATTTTCTTCTCCCGACCTATCAGGACGTTCTGTGAGTCTATCCATCAATTCGAGATTAGAAGATAAAATCGCAATTGGAGTTCGAAGTTCATGACTTGCGTGCCGCAAAAATAATTTTTCTCGAAGCGTGACGTCTCGCACACTTTGAAATGCGTCCTGCAGCCTATTAGCTAACGTATTATATTCGCTAAAACGTAAATCTGGCACAGCAACCCGGGCCTCCGCACTCTGCCGATTACTCCACTTTTCTAACTCTCGCAACGGCGCCACCAAACTCCGCACCATAAAGAAAGTCACAAGAATCAACAAAATTGCGAAGAAAGTACCGATGGCTAACGCGACACGCTCGGTATGCTCCAACTGCTCAAAGTCCTCATCACTGCCCACAATACCATGCAGCAGATAAAGCCAACGCGTGTCATCAAGTTTGTAGGGATATAAGAACAAGAGATCACATACTTGCTCACTGCACAGATCGATTGTTTCAACAGTAAATCGTTTGCCCTCTAGGTCTTCCTGAGAATCTTCTGTATCTAGGTTAAGAAACCTCTTTACATTACCGTGCGAAAAATTGTGAGGCGTGAATTTGCTTAGAATTTCTTCCGGGATACTGGATAATTCATGGTAGCCCCGCAGGTTTCGGTCGGCCGGTAGAGGCACTCCGCGTGTGTATTGAATGGCTGTTCGCTCAAGAAACGACTGGGTTTTGATTTCTATACCCAAAGTCACGTAGTAATCGAGTAATTGGGTATAGGCAAATACCATGGCAATTGCACAACCGGCGAACCAAGTGAGCAAGTGCCGCATCAAACTAGGCGGAGAGATTAATCGGCTACTTATCGGCACGAAGGGCAAACCCATAGTTAGGAATAGTGTGTATTAGGTTGCTAGCAAAAGGCTTGTCCACCTTCTGCCGAAGCTTGTATAAGTGCACTTTTAGCGAGTTCGTAGCTGGTAAAAAGTCTTCACCCCATACGTAGGCCTCGATTTTTTTTCGACTTACTACATTCGGGGATTCGCGCATTAGCAGCTCCACAATTTTCCAGCAAGTTGGCGTCAAGCTAATGGCTTGCCCGGCTCGATTAGCTGACCTAGAGGAAAGGTGCAACGTTAACGGTCCAACCTGCAAACGTTTGCTCTCCCCGCTTCGCCGTTTTGCAAGTGTTTTGATCCGAGCCACAAGCTCGCTGAGTTCAAAGGGCTTTACCAAATAATCGTCTGTTCCAGCATTAAAGCCTGCAAGTTTATCTTCTATCGTCGCACCAGCGGTAAGCATCAGCACCGAAACATCTGCACCCTTCGCGCGCAGAGCTTCGCAAACTTTTAAGCCATTCAAACTGGGCAAATTGACGTCCAGTAAAATCACTTCGTAACGGTTAGCAAGCGCAAGCTCAAGGCCTTGCAGACCTGTGGCGGCATAATCGCAATCAATATTTTCTAAATTGAGATAGGTAATTACCGTTTCGGCGAGCGAACGATTATCTTCAATCAGTAGTATATTGATTTTTTGGTTCATTGGAGTGCTGTTTGGATTTGAACTGCTAACGTATCACCGTTAAACGGCAACATCATCCTGACTATCAGCACTGACCGAAAACGGTAGGAGAAGAGCGGGCAAAAAGATTATTTTTCGCATGAGTTAATTTCTCAGATATTGTTGTGAACGAAACGTTACACGTTGTTTCAGATTAAAAGCAATCAAAGCTTAAAACGCCCATTGCTATGAAAGTAAATGCCAGTAAATTTTTGGGTGTGGGCCGCCGGTGACTCGCACCTGTACTTTCCCCACTAGTTTGGTTTTAACAAATCAGTTTTTAGCGACTGCGTAACTGAAAAAAATTTTCGCGGGTAGCAAGCAGAGCGCACAACACCACGCGCAACACTTCAAATACTGCAGCAGCGAATGCCAGAAACTTAAAAGACATTGGCTTGCAAGTGGCTTCGATTTTTCAGATGCGAGGGCCAATGCTAGACAAGTTGCTGTTAATGATCTCGTTTGTCGTTGGTGATATGCGCCGACAAGGTGCCAACATGGGTATGGACGCAAGGTTAGGATATCAAGGCGCGGCACCAAGACCGGAAGCGGCGACTACTGGTGTCGCTACCGCCATAGCAAGCCCAGAACAGCAATCAACTGAAGATATTCTTTTGAGGCAGCGATAACAGATGGGGGGGAACGGGGGGGAATTATAAACTCCCCGTAAACCCTTGTCGCATATAGCC
>CAJWNY010000100.1 GCA_913043815.1 uncultured Gammaproteobacteria bacterium | reverse complement strand
TTTTTTGCGAAGTAGGGTGTGTTGGGAATGGCTTCGCTGTAGTCGATGCCAGCTTTGATCAGATAGCTTCTTACTCTGCCGGTGTAGAGCGACAATGCCGATCCATAAAGAGTTGCTTTCATATTGTGGCTCTGCCTTCGCTGAAATTAGGGGGTATAGAGAGAGAGTTAGCAGACACTTTTCCGCGAAAGCTGCTTTTTTCAATCTTTCCTGTTAAGTCGTTCTAATTAGGTTAATGATCGCATTCGACACTTGTTCTGGCTCGTTCTCCTGTAGGAAATGCCCTCCCTGCTTAATGGTGTCGTGGGGTAGTCCTTTAGTCCCCGGCACACGATCAAAAAACTGCTGTTCTAGACCGGCTGTAACTGGGTCGTCGTCAGAGAATGTGCATAGGAACGGCTTTTCAAACTTATCAAAAAACTCCCATGCCAAGCGCTGTTGCTCTAATGAGGGCGAAGTGGGCAAAGTGGGCACTTGGCTCGGCATGGCTCTTACTCCCATCTTGTAACTAGCATCAGGGAACGGGGCTTCGTAGGCCTTGGCCAGTTCGGTGGGGAACGGCAGGGTCATGCCTGCACGGTGCAGTAAAAAGCGCGCGGCTTTTGCCAAGACCGGCTGCTTTTCCATCATTATAGACATCATAAAGCCCACCGGCATATCGCGAGATTCCCAGCAAAATTTTTGCCAGTAGGCGAACTTAGTGGCCGCGCTGCCGGCCATTTGGCTCAGTGCTTTTTGCATCTGCGGCAAACTGGGTGTCGGAGCATTGGCGCGAAAATCTTCCACTTCTTTAATAATGCGGTCGGCAACATCGGGATTGTAAGGCAGGCCTGTGTTCGCAACCACTACCCGAGCAAATCTTGCGTCATGGTTGGCTATCAGACGCAGTCCAATGAGGCCACCCCAATCTTGGCCAAAAAAAGTGATGTTGGAAAAGTCATTGGTTTCCAACCAATCGCCCATCCATTCTACTTGGCTCTCATAGGTATAGTCTTCCCGAGAAGCGGGTTTGTCGGATTTGCCGTAGCCGGGTAGGTCTGGTGCTATTACCCGCATGCCCGCGCCGGTTAAGTACGGGACCATTTTGCGATAGAGGTAGCTCCAAACCGGCTGGCCGTGCATGCACAGTACAATTGGGCCATTTGCAGGGCCTTCGTCTAGGTGATGGATGCGTAGCTCGCTATTGTCACGGGTTTTAATGATGGTGTAGTGCGGAGCAAAAGGGTACTCAGCTAGGTTTTCGAACTGTGAATCTGGGGTGCGCAGAATATTCATTTTGGGAGTCATCTATAATAATGATAAGCATTATAATAACTGGGGCGAGAATTGGAAGTTGAAGTATTGTCAGTTAAATAATTATATCTGTGCTGTTGCGCTTAATTAGATAAGGAGTTGATGCTGGATCAGGCTTTAGTGTGGCTTGTTGGATTTGTTTCAGTAGCGTTTTTTAATCGCTACCGTCTCTCGTTTTTTTATTAAAAGATGGTTTGCGCTGGTCCTACTTAAGCTTGTCCCACAGGGCTTGGGTTTGCGGAGAAACAGCAGCACTGAAGAGGCCGACTAACGCATCAACCAGACTGTGCAAAAAGAGCTGGGCTTGGTCGCCATTGAAGGAATTTTTTTGTCTAGCTTGGTGGTACATCGATGTTGAGCAAAGCATAACAGCGGCATCTATGCGGCTTTGGTAAGCTGCCGAGCTAAGGTGCGGTAGGGCAAGTTTAAGCATGCCGCTGGCTTGTTGGCCGCTTAGGCCGCCACCACCGTGAGAAGCGGCTAACTCAGCCGGAGATGCGTCTGTGAGTATCAGTTTGTGACCGAAGGCTTTGATATAGCAACAATAGTCAGAGTCTTCACAGGCTAGCTGAAAAGAGGGTTGCACCAAGAGCATGCAAATTTCCTTTATGCTGGGTTTGGTTGTTTTACTAGATAGTGTTTCTATCAGCTCGGCGCGCTTTTTTTGCGTTTGCGCTGAACGGGTCAGTTGAATAGCCTCAATAAGCCCAGTGAGATTTTTAAAGTGATATTGTAGAACGGATTCGTTTTTCTGGTTCGCTGCACTGACAATATCGCGAATCGACACATTTTCTATGCCCCGTTCTGCAATTAATTGTTCTGCTGCGTGCATCAGTGAATTCTTAGTGGCCTCGCTGCGCGCGCGTTTATTGTCTGTATTTGAGCTTTGTGCTTGAATCTGAGGTCTCCTTCGAAAATACGCTTGCCGAGTAACGTAATAGTTTCGCTTCAAGTCGCCAGTATAATGTCTGGCGTCTGCGCTCGCCGATATTGCCGCTTGTAAAGAGCTCCGTTTGTCTCAAGAGTCTCTTGCTAAAAGCGTTGCGTGGCCAGGGTATTAAAAAGCCCGCCGTCTATGTGGAATAGAAACTTATGAGACGGAAGACCATTGGGATTTAAACCTCCGTGGCTTCAAAGTCTAAAAGACTCGCGCCGCCCTCCACCAAATCCCCCGGTGCGAAGTTGAACTGCAACACTTTGCCTTCTACCGGAGCCTTAATGGTGTGCTCCATTTTCATGGCTTCCATAACTATAAGCCCTTTGCCGGCGCTCACAATATCGCCAGCCTGAACTAAAACTGACACGATCTTACCATTCATAGGCGCTTGTAAACCGGCCCGGTCAGCTGCGTTATCTGCGCTGCCAATTTCAAGAGGCGTAAGGTGTACCTTTGTACTTGTGCCGTCAATAAAAATGGTAAAGCCCCTTTTATTGGAAACCGTTCCATCTTTGCTAGAGCGCGCAATGTTTAATGTGTGAGAACGACCATCTACGCTGATACTGATTTGATCACCAGTGGATGTGCTCGTAAGCGTGCCATAAACTTTTTGCGTGCCTAACTCCGAATGCAAAAGGTAATTATTGTCGCCTGTATGCTCTGCTTTAACGCAAAAGGTTGTGCCGTCTTGCGCAAGGTCGGAATCTATGTCGAAGGTTAGGTTGAGTGTTTGTTGATTGGGTTCATTCATGTGCCAAGCGTTGCTGTGTGCCCAGGGTGAGTAAGGATCATTAGCAGCAGCTTTGGAAGATTGTTGATTAGCCTGCAATTGAAAAAGCGAAGCAACGGCCAGCAGCAGGGGCATGTTTTCATTCTTGGATGCAAACAGTACTTCGCTATGGGTTTGAATAAAACTTGTGTCTAAATCAGCATCTTTAAAGCCCGCTGACTTGCTCAATGTATGCAAAAAGCTGATGTTGGTTGTAACCCCGGCCACATGATATTCGCTGAGGGCTTTAGTGAGGCGTCGCAAGGCGCTGCCTCTGTCTTTATCCCAAACAATCAGCTTAGAAATCATAGGGTCGTAATAAATACTGATTTCATCGCCCTGAACAACGCCAGTATCAATGCGCACGTGCTCAGACTCGGCTGGGGTAGCTAAGAACTCTAATTGACCTGTTTGTGGTAAAAATTCTTGTGCAGGGTCCTCAGCATAAATTCGCGCTTCAATGGCATGACCCATGAGGGGTACTTGATCTTGCTGCACTGGCAACGGCAGACCATTGGCTACGAGAATTTGCCATTCCACCAAATCAAAGCCAGTGATCATTTCCGTCACCGGGTGCTCTACTTGCAAGCGAGTGTTCATCTCCATAAAGTAAAAGTCACCGTTGGCGTCTAATAAAAACTCCACTGTGCCTGCGCCTACATAGTTAATGGCCTGAGCGCACCCTAATGCCGCCATACCCATTTTTTCGCGCAGGCTTTTACTCATGCCCGGTGCTGGGGCTTCTTCGATTATTTTTTGGTGGCGGCGTTGAATGGAACAATCCCTCTCATTCAGATAAACGCCGTTACCCAGCTGATCACAAAAAACCTGTATCTCGATGTGCCTGGGCTGGAGTAAGTACTTCTCAACCAGCATTAACTGTTCGCCAAAAGCATTAGTGGCTTCACGTTGAGCGGCGGCTAATGCTTCGTGAAAAATGTCAGCGCTTTCGACAATACGCATACCCTTACCACCACCGCCAGCAGCTGCTTTAAGAAGCACTGGATAACCGATTTTAGCCGCCTCTTGTTGCAAAAAATCTGGGTCTTGGTTGTCGCCATGGTAACCAGAAAGTAATGGTATACCAGCAGACTGCATAATCTCTTTGGCGGCAGATTTAGAACCCATGGCTTCAATGGAAATTTCCGGTGGTCCAATAAAATTAAGGCCGTTGTCACTACAGGCTTTTGCAAAGCCCGCATTTTCGCTGAGGAATCCATAGCCCGGGTGAATTGCGTCTGCGCCTGAGACCAGAGCTGCCTGAATGACTTTGTTGAAGTCTAAGTAAGAGGCGCTCGCCATAGACTCGCCAATGTGTATTGCTTCATCTGCCATATTCACATGTAAGGCATTGGCGTCAGCGTCTGAGTAGACGGCAACACTAGATAAGCCGAGTTTTTTTACAGTGCGAATAATGCGGCAGGCAATTTCGCCACGATTGGCGATAAGTATTTTGCTGATCATTGGGTTACATCCTAAACACGCCGAAGCGTGTTGAATCTATTGGGCGGTTGAGAGAGGCGGATATGCCAAGGCCAAGGACCATGCGGGTATCTGCTGGGTCGATAATACCGTCGTCCCAGAGTCGCGCAGAGGCGTAGTAGGGGTGACCTTGCTGGTTGTAGGTGTCGAGTATCGGTTGTTTGAACGTAGCTTCGTCCTCCGCAGGCCATTCTTCACCGTTACTCTCTAGCTGATCTCGCTTGAGCTGTGCTAGTACGCTGGCAGCTTGCTCGCCGCCCATGACAGAGATTCGCGCGTTTGGCCACATAAATAGAAAGCGGGGGTCGTAAGCGCGCCCGCACATACCGTAATTGCCAGCGCCAAAGGAACCGCCAATGACGACAGTGAACTTAGGCACCTGAGCGCACGCTACTGCAGTGACCATTTTGGCGCCGTGTTTGGCGATGCCGCCGGCTTCGTATTGTTGCCCTACCATGAAACCTGCAATGTTTTGCAGAAACACCAAGGGGATTTTACGCTGCGCGCACAACTCAATAAAGTGCGCACCTTTGACGGCAGACTCGCCAAACAGAATGCCGTTGTTAGCAACTATGCCAACAGGGTAGCCGTATATGCGGGCAAAGCCGGTCACTAAGGTTGTGCCAAACAAAGCTTTGAATTCGTCGAAGTCTGAGTTGTCGACAATGCGTGAAATGATATCCCGAACGTCATAAGGCTGTCGCGCATCGCTGGGAACAATTCCGTAGATCTCCCCAGGGTCATAGACGGGCGCAACGGGTTCGCGCAAATCTACCGTGGCAGGTTTGGTACGGTTCAAGTTTTTGATGCACTGACGAACTAGTTGCAGAGCGTGTTCGTCGTTATGCGCATAGTGATCGGTCACACCAGAGGTGCGAGAGTGCAAGTCAGCACCGCCCAATTCTTCAGCGCCCACAATTTCGCCAGTGGCCGCTTTAACCAAGGGTGGCCCTGCTAGAAAAATGGTGCCCTGGTTTTTAACAATAATGGCTTCGTCCGCCATCGCAGGCACGTAAGCACCGCCGGCAGTACAAGAACCCATAACCGCCGCAATTTGCGGAATATTTTCCGCGGACATGTTGGCTTGATTAAAGAAAATCCGGCCAAAGTGATTGCTGTCCGGAAATATGTCGTCTTGTAGGGGCAGGTTCGCACCGCCGGAATCCACCAAGTAAATACAAGGCAGATTATTTTGTGCAGCAATTGCTTGAGCGCGAAGGTGTTTTTTGACCGTAAGCGGGTAATAGCTCCCACCTTTAACGGTGGCGTCGTTGACCACAACAATACATTCCTGGCCTTCCACACGGCCTATGCCGGTAATGATGCCAGCACAGGGCACATCTTCTGGGTAAATATCTAGGGCTGCTAATTGAGACAGCTCCAGAAACGGACTGCCAGGGTCCAGCAGATGCTTAACACGATCTCTAGGCAGCAGCTTTCCCCGCGCTACATGGCGTTGCTGGTACTTTTCACCGCCCCCTTTTTTGGTTTCAGCTACTTTTACTGCAAGGTCAGCAACAAGGGCGCCCATAGCTTCGGCATTGGCCTTAAATTCAGCGCTACCGGTGTTAATGGTGCTGGGAAGTATTGGCATTTATTAAATCTCCTCGGTGTTCAATACAAGCGCAAAGTATTCCGCTTTAACCGCAATAAAACGTCTGCAAACAGAGAGTGAACTGTGCTTGAAAGTGGCTAACTGCTGAGTGTGACCGGCGCTTATAGGCGTCATCGAATATATTTCTCTCCACTAAACTATACCTGTAGAAGATAAGTACGCCTATGGATTAACGGTTTTCCGGAGTGGTGATAGATTGCGAACTTAATTGGTGATGATCCTATTTATTAGCGTTTTCGACGCTTTCTTTTTTGCACTTAGAGTTTTGTCCTATTGACTTAAAACTCTCGAGTTTCGCCTATGTCGAATACCCAAGTCTTGTCCCCAGCCAAGGTTGTTGCAGCTGCAGCTTTTCTAAATAGCACCGGCGGCTCCCCTAAAGGTTCGTCAGATAGGTCAAAGGTGCCAAAGTGGATGGCCAGCACTCTCTCTGCCTTGAGATCTAGAGATGCCATTATCGATTCCGCAGGGTCCATATGTGAGGCTTTCATCATGGCATTGGGCTCGTATGCGCCTATAGGCATAGCGGCAACATTAAAGGGGCCAAGTTTTTCACCAATTTCTTTGAAGCCTGAGAAGTAGCCGGTGTCACCTGCAAAATAGAAGCGCTTTTCTGGTCCGGTCACCGCCCAAGACGACCATAGTGTTTTCCGTGTGTCGCTGATGGAACGCTTGCTCCAGTGTTGCGTGGGTAGGCAGTGAATGGTTAGGTCTTTGTAAGTTGCGGTATCGCCCCAATCCATTTCGGTGACCTTTGCTATGCCTTGGCTATTCAGCAATTTTGCATTACCCAGCGGCACAAAAAATTTTGTGTCGGCGTTTTTTTGCGCCAAAGCTTTAAGTGTAGGTAGGTCTAAGTGGTCGTAGTGATTGTGCGACACAACTACAAAATCGATGGCGGGTAAGTTGTCTATTTCAATGCCGGGTTCTACAAATCTGCGGGGGCCAATGTATGCCAATGGGCTAGGCCAATCTGACCATATTGGGTCGGTAAGAAATGTTACCCCATGCATTTGCACCAGTACCGTTGCGTGGCCTACCCAGGTGACAGTGGCTTTTTCATCATTAAGTGCGTTGGCACGTAGGGCCGCTCCATCATTTTTGCTAAGGATTGGCGCGCCTTCACTGCTACGAAAGTAAGTGCCAAAGCGGCGCAACATAAAGGGCACCCGCACATTTAGGCCGCCTTGGGACAGCTCGCCTTTTACGTTAGTGAACAGACCTTTGTCGTCTATGGGTGCTTTTGTGAACTTTGCCATGGTGTCGCCGCTAGCGGTTGCGACCTGAGAGAGAGAAGTGGTTATTAGAGCCAAAAGTAAGGCAATCATTTTTATACGCCGCAATG
>CAJWNY010000099.1 GCA_913043815.1 uncultured Gammaproteobacteria bacterium | reverse complement strand
AAGATCTTTGCGCTCCATGCCTGGTCCACGAGGTCTTGACCCCACCAGCAATGCGTAATCTGCATTTTTAAACGCTACGTTTGCGTCGTCCGTATAAACGATGTCTTGCACAAGTGGAAATGCACAGTCGTCTAGTTCCATCACAACACCTTTAACTGCGCCTAGAGCAGGTGTAATTTCTAATAGTTGTAAAATAACGGGTTGGTCGTTGCCCAACATCGCGCCGGAAGCTACACGAAAAAGTAATGCATAGCCGATTTGGCCTGCGGCTCCGGTAATAGTAACGCGAACTGGATCTTTCATAGTTTCTCTCTTGAAGTGTTATCGAATTAGAGTTTGATCCGAGCATTCTAATTTGTCTCAAAAAAAAATGCCGCAAAGAAATGCCCGTTATCACCAGATTTCCATTCAGTTAAGGCGTAACAAAAGCCTTTGAAGTGACATCTACATCAAAGACACTATATTTTGAGTCGCTTAGCCAGTTTTTCGGAATTCAAAGCGCTTGTTTAAATCTAATTCCGCGGCATATTTCAGCACTAATTCCTAGACTAATGAGAGGTCAAATTTAGTTAATTTGTAGCTATTAGCTCTGGATATTAATCCGCAAAAAGGCTAACAACCTAGACGCCGCAAATACGCCAACAGGCGCTTTGGTAATGAGACATAAATGAGACCCATCAGCCGTGAGTTGAGCGTATACCAAAGTCAAAGCGCCTAATGCCAACTCACTTAGAATGCGCGCGCAAAAACTTGATTCTGTGAAAAATGATGTGCCTTTTAAGAAGGCTAACCGGCATCAACAAAGAGGGTTATATGCAGCTTAGGCTATTGGGAAAACTAGGTAAAACAGGGCCTGACAGAGGAAATTGAAATTTTGACCAAATCTAGCTGACTTTTAGCCGCTAAAAAAACATTGCATAGATTGACCTTTCTAGGTGAGGCTCTTTGCAACAATTAACCTGGCTTAAAACCACCTAATAAAGGTCAAAAATGTCTACAATATCAGCTACTGGCGCATCCCAATAAATCCCTCTGAGACTTGCTTCAGAGCGCTATTTTTGAGATCTTTCACCATTGGGTCGTTCGGCACGCCGCAGTGCCCTAAAACAGACCATACTAGGCTGACTTTTCGGGCCTACTACAAGGCAGAATATAGCCACTTTAAAGGTCCTTGAGAGGACCTTACGCTGAGCTACTCGCTAGCAAAATAATCAAGAATACTTGTCAACTCGAAAACTGAGTAGACGGGGTCCCTTGCCCTCGACAAAAGCACATTTGAGTCGGCAAAAAAGAAATGGCAAGGACCATTGCGCTTATGACGGCGCGCATTAACTGAGAGAGATTATGACAGTAACATTTGACGGCAACTTTCCCGCCAAGCATGGGCTCTACGACCCAGCCAATGAGAAAGACGGATGTGGAGTGGGCTTTGTTTGTGACATTAAGGGCAGACCTAGTCACCAAATAGTTACTGATGCCAGCCTTATGAACTGCTGCATGGAGCACAGAGGCGGCGTAGGCTACGAAAAAAATTCTGGCGACGGAGCAGGCATTTTAACCGGCCTGCCTCACAAACTTCTTGAGCAAATCGCCACAAATCTATTTGGCAGCAGCTTGCCTAAGACTGGCCAATACGGCGTGGGTAATGTTTTTCTCCCTACAGATCCTGGACAACGCGCTCATTGCGTAGCTGTCATAGCAGAAGAAATTGCAGCAAACGGACAAAATCTCATCGGCTGGAGAGATCTTCCTACAGATCCAGACGCAGCGGACTTAGGCAACGCCTCTCGCGCTGCAATGCCCTATTTTGCACAACTATTTATTGGATCGAACGACAGTTCGCAATCTACCCAAGATTTCGAACGTAAGCTTTACTTAATTCGCAAGCACAGTACCCACCGCCTTCGTGATGAAGAGACCCTAAGCCAACACCACCTGTTTTACGTTTGCTCACTGTCTACTAGTGTCATTATCTATAAAGGTATGCTGACACCAGCGCAGCTGTTCCCGTTTTACCCTGATTTACTCAACGCAGACTATGAAAGCCATTTGGCCATGGTCCACTCACGCTTTAGCACCAATACGTTCCCCTCTTGGGACCGAGCGCAGCCAAACAGATTTATGAGCCACAACGGTGAGATCAACACCTTGTTGGGCAACATTAATGCAATGAACGCTAGAGAGGGTGTTGCAGCATCTGCACACTTCGGTGAAGACATTAGTAAGCTATTCCCTATTGTTGAAGCCAACTGCTCAGACTCTGGCAACTTCGACAACGTCTTAGAATTCTTAATCATGTCTGGCAGGTCGCTCCCTGAAGCGCTGTTAATGATGATTCCCGAGGCATGGCAACAGCACACCAACATGTCTGCTGAAAAGCGCGCTTTTTATGAGTACAACTCCTGTCTGATAGAACCTTGGGATGGCCCAGCGTCTATTGCATTCACTGATGGCGCCTGCATCGGAGCTGTTTTAGACCGAAATGGCCTGCGTCCATCGCGTTATTACATTACCGATGACGACAAGTGCATTATGGCCTCTGAAGTTGGCGTAGTGCCGGTAGACCCTGCCCGGGTCATAGAGAAAGGCCGTTTGCAGCCAGGACGGATATTCCTCATCGACTTCGAAAAGGGTCGAATGATTCCTGACGAAGAGCTGAAGTCTGACCTAGCCGCACGCAGACCCTACTCAGCTTGGGTTAAAGAGCAGCGCGTAGACCTGACTGACCTTGATCAACAAGACGGTCTAGGCCTAAATGCAGATACGCTAATTCCTCGCATGCAGGCTTTTGGCTATACCCAAGAAACCATGCAGTTCATGTTGCAGCCGATGATTAAAGAACTCAGAGACCCTTTAGGGTCCATGGGTAACGACGCCGCCCTTGCGGTTATGTCTGAAAAGCCACGCATGCTCTACGACTACTTTAAGCAGCGCTTCGCACAGGTGACCAACCCGCCGATCGATTCAATTCGAGAAGAAGTGATCATGGCTCTAGATTGCTATGTGGGGCCAGAGCAAAACCTGCTGCAGTCAGAGGCTGAAAACGCTCATCGTCTGCGAGTGCCTCACCCAATTTTGAGTAATGGCGAGCTGTCCTCTATCCAGAAGATGGATCACCGTGGCTGGAAAACGTGCACCATAGATATTACCTATGCCTCAGGTTCGGGCGAGCAAGGCCTAAACGCCGCATTAGAGCGCATCAACAATGAAGCCCTGCAAGCAATTGCTGACCGCTTTAGTTTAGTTATTCTCAGTGATCGTGGCATCAGCGATCAACAAGTGCCCATGAGCGCATTGCTTGCTGTGGGCAGCGTGCACCAGTTCTTGGTAGCCCAGGCTAAGCGCAGCCAAATTGGTCTTATCTTAGAGACCGGCGAGGCCAGAGAAGTTCACCATCACTGCTTGTTAGTAGGTTACGGCGCAGACGCCATTAACCCATACTTGGCATTTGAAGCGCTTTGGGATGCCCAGATACAAGGCGAGTTTGATAGCGTCACAGGTGTAGCAACACCAGAAGACGTGGTTTACAACTACCGTAAAGCAGTAGCCAAAGGCATTCTTAAGGTCATGGCTAAAATGGGTATTTCTACCTTACAATCTTATAAGGGCGCACAAATTTTTGAGGCCGTTGGCCTAGCCAACGACATTATTACGCAAGCATTTACCGGCACAGCTAGCCGCGTTGAAGGTATTACACTCCGCGTGCTCGCTGAAGAAATGCAGCGCAGACACGACCTAGGCTTCCCCAATAGAGATGCCTCGCCCGTAGCGATTTTGCCTAATCCAGGTGACTTCCACTGGCGTCGTAACGGGGACACCCACATGTGGGATCCAATTGCCGTAACCAACCTACAGTCTGCAGCAAGGCAAAACAATGAAGATGCGTACTGGACCTTTGCCAAACAAATTAATGAAGAAAATACCCGTAAAGCCACCTTGCGCGGCTTGCTAGATTTTCAAGAAAGTCAACAGCCTGTACCGCTAGAAGAAGTTGAAGCCGCAAGCGAAATTGTAAAACGTTTCGCCACTGGCGCAATGAGCTTTGGCTCGATCAGCGCGGAAGCGCACGAGTCTTTGGCAATAGCCATGAATCGTTTAGGCGGTAAGTCAAACACCGGCGAGGGCGGCGAAGATGCTAAACGTTTCACTCCGATGGACAACGGCGACTCCAAGCGCTCGGCCATTAAGCAGGTAGCCAGCGGCCGTTTCGGGGTAACCATTAATTACCTCAGTAATGCTGACGAACTGCAGATCAAAATTATTCAAGGCGCTAAGCCTGGTGAGGGCGGTGAGTTACCCGGCGGCAAAGTGGACGATTATATCGCTAGCCTGCGCCACTCAACCCCAGGTGTTGGACTGATCAGTCCGCCACCCCACCACGACATTTACTCTATTGAAGATATGGCGCAGCTAATTCATGATCTGAAGAACGCCAATCCAAAAGCGCGTATCAGTGTAAAGCTGGGTGCAGAGATTGGGGTGGGCACAGTAGCCGCAGGTGTAGTTAAAGCACGCGCAGATCATGTTGTGATTGCCGGCGACTCAGGTGGTACCGGCGCTTCGCCACTGACTTCCATTAAACACGCTGGCGTACCTTGGGAACTAGGCATTGCCGAAACTCACCAAACACTGGTTATGAACAATTTGCGTTCACGCGTTGTATTGCAAACAGACGGTCAAATTAAGACCGGGCGTGATGTAGCAATAGCCGCCATATTGGGCGCAGAAGAATTTGGTTTTGCTACCGCACCGCTCATTGCGCTGGGTTGCATCATGATGCGTAAGTGTCACTTAAACACCTGCCCGGTAGGCATAGCGACCCAAGACCCAGAGCTACGTAAGAAATTTACTGGATCGCCAGAGCATGTCGTTAATTATCTGTTTATGGTTGCCAAAGAGCTGCGCATGATTATGGCTGATTTGGGTGTGCGCTCACTCAATGAAATGGTTGGCCGTGTAGACTTGCTGAAAACTGACGAGGCCATAAACCACTGGAAAGCAGACGGCGTGGATTTATCTACTATTTTGGCACCCGCACAGATACCCAAGGAGTTCCTAGGTAGCTTTGCCATACACGACCAAGATCACGAGTTAGATAAGGCACTAGATAATCAACTCATTCCTTTGGCGGAACCTGCGCTAAAAACAGGTGCCAAGGTTTATGCAGAATTACCAATCATCAATACCAACCGCGTAGTGGGCGCCATGCTTTCCAACCAGGTTATAGACCAAGTTGGACCGCAAATGCTTCCAGACGAAACTATTCACTTTAAATTTAACGGCAGTGCCGGCCAAAGTCTGGGCTGTTGGTTGGCTAAAGGCATTACCCTAGAAGTTGAAGGCGACGCCAACGACTTTGTCGGAAAAGGTTTATCTGGTGGACGCGTAATCGTATATCCACCGAAGGTCAGCACATTTGCCGCTGAGGACAATATTCTACTCGGCAACGTTGCCTTGTATGGCGCAACATCTGGCGAAGCATTCTTCCGCGGCATAGCCGCAGAGCGGTTTTGTGTTAGAAACAGTGGCGCAGCGGCCGTTGTAGAAGGTGTTGGCGATCACGGCTGTGAATACATGACAGGAGGTCGGGTAGTTATTTTGGGCGCCACAGGCCGCAACTTTGCCGCAGGCATGAGTGGCGGCATCGCGTACATTTGGGACCCTAAATCTGAGTTCAGCATTAACTGTAACCCCGAGATGGTAGACCTCGACCCAATGGATGAGGCAGGCGACATCGCTGAGCTAGAAAGCTTAATCCAAAAGCACGCGAATTTCACCGGTTCAGTCGTCGCAGAAAAAATCCTCGCAAACTGGCAAAGCAGCCTTGGCGAGTTTATAAAAGTTATGCCCAAAGACCTTAAACGCGCACTAGAAAAGCGAAGTCAACAAGTGAGCGCGGGTTAATTGCCGGCTTAAGTAATAGAAAAGATTTGAGAAAAAACAATGGGTAAACCCACAGGATTTATAGAGTTTCCACGCAGTGCTGCTCCTTATCGCGCGCCGGCAGAAAGGTTATTAGATTTCAATGAAATCTATACAAACCATGACGTGCAACGATTAAGTACCCAAAGTGCGCGCTGCATGGATTGTGGCGTGCCATTTTGTCAATCCGAAGAAGGTTGCCCAATTCACAACCTCATTCCAGAGTGGAACGATCTTGTGTTTAGGGATCAGTGGAAAGAAGCACTGGACCGCCTGCACCAAACCAACAACTTCCCTGAGTTTACAGGACGTGTTTGCCCAGCACCTTGCGAGGGCGCCTGCGTACTGGGCATTACCGATCCGGCAGTAACCATCAAAAATATTGAAATGGCGATTATCGATCGAGGCTACGAAGAGGGCTGGGTACTACCCAACATCCCTGTATTGCGTTCAGGTAAAACAGTAGCTGTCATTGGTTCAGGGCCCGCAGGCTTGTCCGCAGCAGACCAATTAAATAAAGCAGGTCATAGCGTCACAGTTTATGAGCGCGCAGACAGAATTGGCGGCCTACTTATGTACGGTATTCCCAACATGAAGCTCGCTAAAGACGAAGTGGTAGAACGAAGAGTGCAGTTACTGCGAGACGGCGGCGTACAATTTATCACCAGCACTAACGTCGGTGACGGGAAAGACGGCTCAATAGACATTGCGGCGCTGAAGTCATCTAATGACGCGGTGTTGTTCACAACAGGGGCAACCGTGCCAAGAGATCTGCCAATAGATGGCAGAGAGTTCACTGGCGTACATTTCGCAATGGACTTCTTGTCAGCGAACACCAAGAGCCTCCTCGACTCTCATCACGAAGACGATGCCTACATATCCGCCAAGGGTAAAGACGTAATAGTAATCGGCGGCGGAGACACCGGCACTGATTGCATAGGCACTTCGCTGCGCCACGGCTGTAAAAGCGTCACTAACTTTGAGTTATTCGCTCAGCCCCCCGAGGGCAGAGCAGACAATAATCCATGGCCCACATGGCCAAAAATCTTCCGCGTAGACTATGGTCACGAAGAAGCGACACACACTCAAGGTGCAGACCCACGGGTGTATTCAATATCGTCGGTATGTTTCATAGGCGATGATGCGAGCAAGTTGACCGGCGTACGCACCGTGCAAGTAGAAATGAAAGAGGGTAAGTTTGTAAACGTACCGGGCTCTGAAAAAGATTGGCCGGCAGATTTGGTTTTCTTGGCAATGGGCTTCTTAGGGCCAGAGCACGTAGCCACCGACACATTGGGAATGGACTACGACGAGCGCTCTAATTACCAAGCGGTCTACGGCAAATACAAAACCAATGTAGACAATGTGTTTGCAGCAGGCGATTGCCGCCGCGGACAATCATTGGTGGTAAGAGCGATAAACGAGGGCAGAGAAGCGGCCCGAGAGATCGACAGGCATCTAATGGGCAGCACCGAACTGCCATAGCCCGCCAAAAGATACGCCGGCATAAATTCGTTGGTTGATTGAGTGAGTGCTGGCGAG
>CAJWNY010000098.1 GCA_913043815.1 uncultured Gammaproteobacteria bacterium | reverse complement strand
GAATTGGGAGCGCTGAGAACGGAGATGACAGATCTTCTTGACCGCGCGCCAATTGATAATGGTGCTCAAGTTGATCGTAAAGGTAGGCCTGCATATGGCCAAGAGTTTGCAAGGCCCGTTTATTCAATGGTAAGACCATTGGCAGATCCCTGGGGTGGTACCGCAGCTTTAAATGGAAGGCACCCAACAAAAATGAGCCAACCCGTTCGTGGGTCAAAGCGGGAGCAAAAAGTAGTTTTTATAATGTCGGGTATGTGTCAAACAATGAGTTCCGGATTGAGGCTGTATGGACACCCCAAACTACTCGCAATTGCCGCCTCTATAAATGGCGATGACTTTGTTCCTTATAATGATGCGATTTTTGTGAAACAGCCAGGGGTTGGTGGTTCTGTATCCTGGCACCAAGATGGCGTTACTCATTGGAATGCAGAAAATTGGGACGAAGGTATTCACGGCTTTAATTTTCAGGTGCAGTTATACGATACTTCTCCGCGTAGTTGCTTATGGGTCGTTCCCGGAAGCCATAAACTTGGCAAGATCGATATAAAAGCCAAGATAGCCGCAAACGATAACTCTGAAAAATTGCCAGATGCGGTTCCACTATTTTGTGATGCAGGCGATGTCACCATCGTTAACCGTCAGGCTTTGCATGGTTCCTTTGCCAATACTTCGCCGGATTTGCGGGTGTCGCTAACTTTTGGTTTTCATCGACGAGCGTCAGTTTTAGGAGCTAAAGGGGCGCTGAGTGAGGACGAGGCCGTGGTTTATGACGAGGCGCGTATCGCGCAACGGTCTGAAGTGATCGGAATTGCAATCGACGCCCGTAGCCGATATTACCCAAATGAAGAAGCGTATATATATCAACCGATTGCAGGTAAGGAGGAACAGCTGCTATTTAATCAGGCTAATTGGCTGCGCGTAATTAAAGATTACAATCTTAAAGACCTTTCTATCTGAGGTTGTTTACTAGCAAGTCGTTTGTCTGCTAGGAAGTGACCCCTAAGACCAAAATGCCCTTATAAAAAACTCGCGATTTATCATTTTTTTGGTGCTTCACCAACTTATATTTTGGTGGATAGATACGGCCTCAAAATCTGAACCTCTGCGGTTAGTCCAGCAGACATAATCGTCCCGTAAACGAATAACGCGGTTCATTTGAAAATTCTAGCGATCTCAGGTTGTAAATCCTAGCGATCAATTTTGATTTTTGCGGTCGTGAGGACAAAGATTAATGTCTCTTCCTACGGATATTGCAGTTTCTGGTAGTCTTTAACAGCCGACTTGTTTTGGCATGTTTGTGTTTATTTTTTTTAGAGTGTAACAAAGGGTAAAATGTATGGCTGGGTTTTATACTGAAACGCAACGTCAATTGCAAAATGAATTTGGTACCGTAAATCTTGCAGATCGAATTCTTGATGCGGTAGTCGCTGAAGAATTGTCAGATCAGCAGGCGGAGTTTATTAATAGCCGAAATATGTTTTATTTATCTACTATCGATGAGTTTGGTTTTCCATCTTGTTCCTATAAAGGTGGCCAATTCGGTTTTGTTAGGGTAGTCAATCCAAAGACCATTATATTTCCAAACTATGACGGTAACGGTATGTATATGTCTATGGGAAATATAGAAGCTCAAGCTAAAGTTGGTTTGCTTTTTATTGACTTTGAAAACCCGCGGCGGGTTCGTGTGCGTGGGGAGGCTAGATGCATCAGAGAGGGGAGCCTGGTCGAAAGTTACCCTGGCTCCGATCTTGTTGTAGAAATTACGGTCAGTGATGTCTGGGTAAACTGCCCGCGTTATGTTCATAAAATGCAGCCGTTAGAGCAGTCTCCCTATGTGCCTCAGCCAGACGGGAGCGCGCCGCTAGCTCTATGGAAGCGAGTAGACTTGCTGCAGGATGTGTTGACTGCCGAAGACCGCGATACAGCAGAGGCTGCAGGATTAATATCGATAGAAGAATATGATCGTTATGTATCTCAGGGGAAGCTAGTTTAGTGGGGAGACAATGCTAAGCCTTTACCTGCCCAAAAATTTTTCATTTATGAGTGATTAGTTAGCAGTAATTTTTCTGGGCGAAGGTGCGATCAATAAAAATATGCAATTCGATAAAGCCTGGGCCGACTGTAAGGATGTAAACTAAAAAATATTTTTGATTTGCCGAAGAGGCGCTCACATCGAGCGTGATAACTGCGTTTCTTGCAATAAAACGGAGCTGAAGAATCATGAATCGTATCCGGGGCTCTAAAATTTATCAGACTTCTGGCGATTTGCCCTCGTAAAATTGAAGGGCCAGCGTTCTTCTCGTGAACGTGACGCTACGGAAGGCTAATTCAGTTTAGTTGACTAAACAGATAGGCGATCTTTTCGGTCAGATGGGTTATCAGTGAGGTCGCTTGAGAATGGGAGGTGATGTTACTTTTAAAACGCTCAAGTTCTGCCCTTTAATGCCGGAAGCAAAAAGACCCACAATAAAAAATTTAACTAGCAAAAAAAGGTTGTAAAGATTGGTTTCTCATTTGTTTAGGGTTATTAGTTTTTTAAGAAGCACAATGGGTCGCTTACGCGCTGTGTTAGAGGGGGTGGCGCTGAATGGCTGTATTTTTTTAGGGGAGAGGAGAGAGCCAGCCATCCAGTCCACAGTCCTTTTAGTGCGATATTTGTGCCAATAAACACTTTAATCACTATTTGAGGCAAAAATCCCTGTTTTGATTGATCTTGCGGATGCTGAGTGTTGTTCTGAGTGATTGTGATCTTCGTTCGAAGAGGCCAGTGCTTGCCGCGTTTAGTTTCAAATGCGGCAAAAGTCTACCTTCCTCGCTTTCCTGCCGGCGTTTATCGCAAAGCGCAGACACCAATGGTGAGCCGATAACCCTCTGACAACGTTTCAAATAGGTTTATAAGCCAGTATTCACTGATGCTAAGTCGCTGCAACTCAACGTGGGCATGTGGACCATGCTAATTGGCGGCAAGTCCCGCCGAAGAAAAATATTTCTTGGATTAGAACAATTGCCTGCTGCATCAGTCGGGGGATCCAATCTTGCAATCTTAGAGTGCTTGCTCAAATAACGCCAATGTACGTGTCCATGCTCTTTCCGCCGCCTTTTGATTGTAAGCACGCGAGTCAAGTACGCACCAACCGTGCATAGCCCCGTCGTAGACCTCTATCTGAGCCTCAAGTTGTTGCTTCTTAAAGGCATCTTTAAGAACGCGTTTTGCATTTGGATCACGCTCGTTATCGTTTTCTGCGATGGCAATGAGGAACTTTGCTTTTATTTTAGGTATCAGCAGGTGCGGGCTATCTTTTTCATTTGTGACTAGTCCACCTCCATGATAGGAGCATGCGGCGCCAATTCTGTCTGGGATAGCTGCAGCAGTACGCATGATAATTGGCCCCCCCATACAGTAACCCATAGTGCCAATTTTGCGTTTGGTATCGACAACTGGGCGGTCATCTAGCCACCTTACAAGTGCCTTTGCATCCTTTTGATGGGTGTCAGCCGAAATGTTGCGATACATGGGCATGATTTTTTCACGCGTAGATTCATCCTGGAAGCTTTCTCCCACTTGGACAATTGGTGCTCTTGCGTCTCGAAAGTATGGATTGACGCAAAGCACGGCGTAACCACTTTCCGCTAGTCGGGTTGCCATAGCGCTAAAAGCAGGCCTAAGCCCCAGGATGTCTGGCCACATTAATACGGCCGGGTAAGTACCAACATCCGGGTGAACAAATAAGGCATCGCAGGTTCCATCTGGCGTTTTTACCTCAACATTGGACACGTTAACAGACAGCGCATTGGCCACTTTAGGCAGGGAAATGGCTAACGCTGTACTCGCAGCCAAAGTATTGAAATGACGGCGGGAGATTCCTCTGAGGCGTTTATCCATATCTTTTTCGGTAAAGTCGTCACACATCTAAGACCCCTATTGTTGTTTAAATCAGGTAGGAGTGTCCGCAATCAATAGGCTGTCTGCAACCTCAGACAGCTGTGACGAAGAAGCACGTTTTCATTTTTAACAGTCCAAGGAAAAGGGGCCTAATAAATAGCGCTGCCGGGCCTGAAGGTTCTTGAACGATTGATGCGGTGTAAATATCGAGTTGCAACTTCACAATTTTCTAAACTGCAAACTTGTATGTTTGATCAAAGCATTGTTTGATGTTGATCGCGAAATCTAATTTTGCTAGCAGAAGCGATAAATGGAGAGACTATGAGTGAAGTTGCGCGTAAACCTGTTGGTAGGCTACGTATGATGCTTTACGGCCTAGTTAATCTTCCAACCTCTATCGTTGGCCTCCCAATCGCCCTATATATTCCAGCTTTCTACTCTCAAAGCTTAGGGCTCTCTCTCGCCGCAGTGGGCGCGCTTATTGCGCTGTCACGACTATCTGATGTGGTTACTGATCCACTGATTGGAGTGGCCTCCGACAGATTACGAAGCAGGTTTGGGCGGCGTAAACCCTGGATGGTTTTAGGCATGCCACTGAAAATATTGGCGCTTTGGATGCTCTTTGTACCTAGTAGTGATTTTGCAGTACAGCTTTGGGACACCATGGGTGGAGAAAGCATAAACAACCTTTATCTTTTCGTTTGGGTTAGCTTATTGTATCTAGGTTTTACCTTGGTTGATTTGCCCTATCGTGCTTGGGGTGCTGAATTGTCAATAGACTACGACGAACGCTCAAGGGTAACGGGTTGGCGGGAAGCCTTTGGTTATGGAGGTGTCTTGATGTCTCTTGTTATTCCTTTGCTGTTAGCGGTGATATACAACCAAACGGGGCCAGTTAACGCGTTGCTTGGAATAGCAATAGTCGTCGTTGTACTGCTTCCAGTACTAACCTTGCCAGCCCTAGTTTGGGTGAAAGAAATTCCGGTTCGAAAAGTTGCAGCGCCTGTCAGTTGGCGAAGAGGGCTCAATATTGTCTGGGCTAACGGCCCTTATCGTAGATTGGTTTTTTGCTTAGTGTTCTTAGTTACCGGTGTCAGCATGACAGCGTCTTTGTCCTTTTTCTTTGTGGCAAGCGTAATGGGTCAAACGTTTGAGCGCTTTACAATTTTTGTCCTTGCCTACTATTTATCCAGCGCTTTGGCGATCCCTATCTGGTTTTGGATTTCCGAACGCTTGGGGAAACATCGCACCGTTGTTATAGCTATAGCGTGGTTGTCACTTTGGAGCGCCTTTATTCCACTTATGGGGCCCAATAATTATTGGATTTTCTTCGTGATTATGTTGTTAAAAGGTTCCTCAGTGGGTGCTCTGGTCTTTTTGCCGGCCTCGATGGCCGCAGACGTGATTGATCTGGACACACTACGTACCGGAGAGCAAAGAACTGGTTTATACTTTTCTCTTTGGGGCATGGTAAATAAAGGTGGCGTCGCTCTTGGCGTATTTTTATCGACTAATCTTGCGGCTTGGTATGGTTTCGATCCTTCCGCAGATGAAAATACTGCTACTGCGAAACTTGCCTTGGCTTGCCTTTATAGCGTTATTCCGGCTGCGATGGCATGTTTGGCGCTTCCCCTTCTTTGGAATTATCCTCTAACAAAAAAACGCCAACAAAGAATGCGCTCTCACATTGCACGTAGGGATAGCCGTCGCCAACAACAAGCATAAACGTCGTATTTTTGATTGGTGCGAGTGTAATTTCATTAAGCTAAAGGAACTCGCTGAAACTACATAGGTAAATGATTGAGTTCATTTTGGCAGATTGCTTTGATTAAAATGCACTTTGGATTCTGGTGGTAGGGCTGCCTAGTTGGCTCGAAAGTTGCGCTAAGCGTAAGTTCAACTTGGTGTCTAGCGTAAATTCACTCACTTACACCCCAGCCTTTTACGATGTTTTAAAAAATTCACGCCCTTATTTTTAGGGCTATGTCTAAGGGCTATGTCGAAGTAATGGCGTCCCAAAAAATTTAGCTTGAATGCATCGCTGCCTGCCCTCTTAGTTAATTTCAAATCTTCACAGAGATAGGTTTAAACGAATGAAAAATAGGACCTAAAACTGGAGTTGCCCTTGTGGCGAGCACTTAGCTTACCTCCGCTTTATTGTGATACCGTCAAACACTTAACTTTATAATATGAGAGTGATCATAATGAATAATCGATTTTTATGCCGAGTCACTTTTTCAGCGCCGTTTATAATTTTGGCGTCTTCGGCTTTTGCTGGCCACCATGAATCATTAATGGTTCCTGCTAAAGCTGGCCAAGTCGTTGTTACCTACAAAGGCGAGTGCCCTAGTGAATCTGTAGATGGCGCGATAGCCAAGATTAAAGAAGTTATTCTTTATGAGCGAGCAAACAGTCCTGTTCAATATGCTTCTTCTCCCGGAGTTTGGGCAGATGGAAAAGTTGGTGCGGTGGACGTACATGATTCTAAAGAGGCTATGGATAAAGCATTTGCATGGCAAGCTGCTGACGCTACTTGGACCGCGAGTTATGACGCAGTAGCCGCGAGCTGCGCAGTAACTGTCGATGATTTCGAAGTTTCGGTGTTTGAGGCCCGTTAGCATCTAAATATTATTACTCGTGCGCTCGGGTGAGCGCTTCTAGTAAAAGCGAAGCCAGAAATTTTTGAGAAGAAAAGCCGCCACATTGAGAAGCAGTTAATTTTGCCGGTCGCACGACCACAGATTGGCTAGCCTAGCGAGCTAGAATTGCCGTGCAATGTTGAAATACAAAGCACTCCTTTGTTCCCTTCTGATCTGATCTTTCTCATTACTGTTGTAAAAGCTCCAAATATAATTTTCTTCTGAATTCCCTCTGCACCAAATCTTTTTCTGGCTTTCCCATGCGGGTCTTTGACAGCAATGACGGCGTTTAGGTTTAGTCAAACTCGACAAAGATTGCAGGACCAGAATGAACTGCTCTCAAAAGTTGGATTTTACGAAAAGTAGAACGCCCTATCGATTCAGCAAAATCTACTTTGATGAGTTTTGTGTTTTGAAAAACGCATCGAAAATAATTATCCGGACTCTAACGTATACGTACAAATATCGTTATAAAGCCGATCGTATAATAACAACTCGAATCAAGTCTTTTTTTGAAGTTTATCTGACTGAAATATCAGTTGCATTTTAAGGTTGTTTAAATTAAAAAAAAGATGACTTCGGGTCATTTGAAGTGTGTGCCGATGCCTAAGTGTCTAATATGCGGGGTTTCTATGAGCAAGTCGGAAGAAGAGTGGAGTACTGGTTATGCTAGTTTAAGGCAATATGTTTCCGCGAATCAGGACGCTCTAGTTCCTGCCACGTACATAGATCATAAGGGTTTTAAACTGGGGCTTTGGCTAATCACGCAGCGACGGACAGGGGATCGTTTGATGCCCAAGAGGCATAAGCTCTTGGAGCAGCAGGGCGTTATTTTTGACTTATTCTAGTTGCTTTTGCCTGAGGGCTACTGGTCCCCTCGGATCTTGTGTCAAAGCACTTAACCCCTAGTGGTCAGTGGTAACTGGATCTACCCTAGATACGTATTAGCAGGACCCGGCAGTTATTTTGTGTGTGCGGTGATGGCGATTTTGAGTTTTTCAGTCTCTGTAATAAATTTTTGAGAAAAAATTTCGCTTAAGCTGTTTAGACTCTTTTGTGTGGAGTAGCTGAGATGTTGGAGACGAGTTTTAACGACCCAGAGTTGATGCATATTCATTGCAAAAATGAGTATGTAATAGATGCAGACGGGAAAATTCTGAAAACCAATCATTGGAGTGACATCGCGCCAGCGTCGTTTCTGTTTGTAAGATCCAACACTTCTAACCATTGGCACTTTGGGCGCGATATTGATTCTCGGATAAGCGTGCCTTTGGTTGAGAACTTTCGTCTTGAACCGCTAGGATTTACTG
>CAJWNY010000097.1 GCA_913043815.1 uncultured Gammaproteobacteria bacterium | reverse complement strand
TTCAATTCCAAACAGATGCCATAACTTGTGACATAAATCTGAGCGCTGATGCCAAAAACCTACTCCACGAACAACTTATGCTTCTGCACCCCTGGCGCAAAGGTCCCTTTCAAATCGATCATGTTTTTATCGACACCGAATGGCGCTCAGATTGGAAATGGCGGCGTCTGAGCAAAACCCTTGGCAGCTTTAAAGGTCAGCGAGTATTAGATATAGGCTGCGGTAACGGCTATTTCGGCTGGCGTATGCTGGGCGCGGGCGCCAGTGAAGTCATAGGCATCGACCCTACGCTGCTGTTTTGTATGCAACACCAAGCGGTCCAGAAATACCTCAATGACCGGCGCAACTGGGTCCTGCCTTTGAAGGTAGAAGAAATTCCCAACAGTACAAACTTTGATAGAGTTTTCAGCATGGGTGTTTTATACCATCGTCGAGACCCACAAGAACATGTCAACAAAGTATTTAACCTTACTGCGCCCAGTGGTGGCCAGGGTATTATTGAGACCCTCGTGGTAAACGGCGCGAAAAGCTTATACCCAGATGACCGCTACGCACGCATGCGCAATGTTTGGTGTGTGCCAACGGTAGATGATCTATGCAACTGGATGGCCAAGGCCGGGTTCAGTGATATCCATGTGATTGACGTATCTACTACGACCTTGGATGAGCAGCGCAGCACACCTTGGATGCATTTTGAATCATTGGTTGATGCCTTAGACCCACACGATCAAACCCTTACTGTGGAGGGCCTACCTCGGCCAGTACGCGCAATGGTAGTGGGCAACAGAGACTGTGAGCGCTTTTAACCGAGCAGTCCTGGGCCGCTCGCAGAATACTTTCCAGAAGAATACTTTCCGGAAGAGTACTTTAAGGTATTTGATCCAGCCTGCATCTTAGCTAGGGTATACTGTCATTATGTTGTACTTAGAGAGCGATAGGCAGTTATGTTTGGCATAGTTCCCTTTCAATTTAGATTCCGCGGTAAAATCACTATCATTTTAGATATGTACTACTGTTTTTTAGAAGCCGGCAGTGTCTCCCTGCACCCCACTCAAATCGCCAAAAAAACCGGCGTGAGCTTTGCTGAGGTTGCGCGCAGGTTAGATGCAACACCAGAACTCTTCATTAAAATACCAACCCGCGAAGGTGATGTGACACGCTATAGAGTGGCCTCCAGTGCTGCAACACGAGATCCAGAGGATGTGGAAGCGCTTATTCATCAATATGCGCAACGAGAATCACTCCTCCTTTACACCTTTGCTGGCATGTTCATTACCATGCTGGTCATTGTCGTATTCACTATTGCCCCAAACCTTTGAGTCACCACCATGCCTGAAATGCTATCCCCAGAACTAATTCAACTCCGTGACCACTGCACCAAATTTGCAACACAGCACCTTTTGATTCACGCCGACCAGCCAACAGCCGATGCACGCGAGCAGGTCGTAACCGCAGCAAAAGTTGCTGGCCTATTTGCGATGACTCAGCCCACGGCTTTTGGTGGTAGCGCCGCCGGACAACTGGCGTTATGCGTTGCCAGAGAGACTTTAGCCGCGGCCAATCCACCATTTATGGACAGCGTTTTCGGTCCAAGCCCAGGCGTCCTTGGCGGCGTGCAAGAGCCTCTTGCCAGCTCTCATTTAGGCCCGCTTATTGCGGGTAAAAAACGCAGCAGCTTTGGTTTCACTGAACCCGACGACGCAGAGCCGACACGAGGCCTTATAAAGAATGAAAATGTCCTTATTAATGGACAAAAGTCCTATGTCACAGGCGGCGCGGATGCGGACTTCATTAATGCCCTGGTCAAAGTAGAAGGCAGAGGCCCATCAATGATTGTCATCGACACCCATTTACCGGGCGTCAAAATCGAAAACAAATTCGTTTCACTAGATGGCTCCCATCACGCGGCCTTCAGCTTCACCAACGTTGCCGTTCCAACCAATCAGATCATTGGCGAGCCTGGTGAAGGGCTACCCAAGGCCATGCGTCAAATTGGAGACATCCGCTTATTGTTCGCAGCCCAAGCCTGTGGCTATATGATTTGGGTTTTAGATTTACTCAATCAGCATTTAAAAAGCATAGACAAAAGCGGTAACCCCCGTGGCGACAAAGATGTTGTGCGCTGGCATTATTCTGAACTGCGCATACAAGCCTTCGCGGCACGCAGCATGCTTTACCGCACAGCGCGATTAGCAGACCAAGGCGAAAACATTGTAAACGAAGCAATGGCCACTAAAGTTTTTGCAACCGAAGCCGTTGGAGTAATGGTTGACCGCGCTATTCAATTAGTCGGTGGCACAGCTCTAGTTGAAGACCACCCACTGGCAACTTTGTATCGCCGGGTTAGAGGGTGGCGCTTGGCAGAAGGGGCAACTGACGTGCTTAAACTGAATATTGGACGAGGTATTTTGGAATTGAATAAGGGCCGCATCTAGACCAGGTTCTGGTTCTAAGCGTCTACTTCGGTTATCTAAGCCTTCATTTACATACACAAAAACTCACAGCATTAGCATTCATAGCCATTGGCATAGGAGCGATCATGAATAAATACAACGCACACTACTCTCTAACAACACTTACAACTTTATCTTTGCTGACCCTCGGAGGATGTGCCTTCGTTAGTCTTACCGATGCAGGCAGTCAAGTACGCCAGACCACAGCGGCCGAAGTAGTCAACTGTAAATTAGTAGGCGAAGTATCTAGCCAAACAAAGGATAAGATTGTCTTCAATCGAAATACTGGCAATGTAAAAGAGGAGCTGATTGTTTTGGCACGCAACAAAGCAGCGGAACTAAACGCCGATGCAATAGTTACCGATGGCAAACCCTACTACGGCGCACAAAATTTTAAGGCTTATCGCTGCAAAGGTTAGGCATTGAACTAATAAGTTTTAAAGGAAAGGGCGGCACTGCAAAACTGAAATGCATTTCATATAACTGCAACAACGTTGATTTTGTGGTCTAAATATCGCTCTTCTGACCGTAAGTCTCGCGATTAGTTTCTTTACTGGCCGCAGATTTCTTTACCAATAAGTAGACAGACCCAACACCGCCACGCTGACGCTGGGCTGAGCAGTAAGCGATAACCATAGGGTGTTGAACTAACCAATGGGCAACATAACTCTTGAGCTTGCCCGGGGTTTCACTACGTTGACCTTTTCCGTGGCTAATCAAAATACAGCGCCAACCCTTGGCGCTAGCTTGATTAATTAGGTCATAAACTAGTACACGCGCTTCTTTCACAGTTTTGTGGTGCAGATCAAGCTCACGCTCAATGAGATACCCGCCTTTGCGCAGCTTATTGAACACAGCAAGTTGCACACCTTCTTGCTTCCACTCCAACACTTCCAAAGGGTCGCGAAGTTTCACTTCACTTAAACTGAGCATGTTTTTTTCATCTTCGACTTTAGCGAAGTCTGCTGCGGCTTGCTGCCGCTGTAGGTGTGTTTGACTAGGTCCTTGCCAGAGAGCTTTGGGGGCAATACTGCTGGGATGGTTTAACGGTTCAACATCCTTCATCGCCGCCGAAAAAGCATCTTCATCTAAGTCATTTTCTTGCATGAGGTATGTCCAATACGCGCCAAAACCGACGCCAAACGCTCGCCGAAACCCAGCTTTAATTTAGCCTATGTAGGCGCCATTACCCAAGATTATGCTGGGCAATCGATCAGAACTGGTTTCTGGAATGGGCTGATTATCTTGCGCGTGATAGGTAAACACTGGCGAAATTTTAACCTGACCGGTGAGGTTTCTACCCGCTGCATGGAAGAGCCGGCAATGGAAGAACAGTGCATCTCCGGCTGTTAACTCCACCACCCTTGCTTGCGTAGTGAGCGTTTTATTTTCTTTCAGCTCTGAGCGTAAGAAAAGATTTCGATCCAGACGACCGCGACCGAAATTTTCAACATGTGTGCCAGGAATGACACTCAGGGCGCCGTTGTCTGCCAGTTCGTCCCCTAGTGCATACCAAACGGAGATCAGCTCGGGTCGTTCAAAGGACCAATATCTAATGTCTTGGTGCCACAGGGTCGCACTGCTAAAGCCAGGATACTTGGTCATGACACAATTATGATGGCACTGGGACAGCTGAACTTGGTCTGTGCCCATCAGCTGCGAGAGTATGTGCGCGACATCTTCGTGCAGCGCCAAGGATCTTAGATCATCAGAACGCCCATAGGCATGGAGCAAACGTCGCGGGGTATTGCCTCCAACTTCCGAACGGTGACCGGGCGCGCCGGGGTACCCCACATCCGCCTCTAACTCCGCAGGCCCTACCAATGGCTCAAGGTCGCCCTGAATAGATGATTTGAGTGCCTCACGCACATGCTCAGATAAAAAACCACGGGCAACAAAGTAGCCGTCTTTGGCAAACGCACTCAAGTCTTCGTTTTTAAGTTCTGTCAACACCGGTGATATCTCTTACCTTTAGGTCTCGGGTCTAGGTCTAAGCTGTAACTCCGAGGTACAGCCCGTATCTATAAATCCTATTTACAACGCTCCTCAATGGCTTTTATCCAAGACAAAAATCGCTCAGCCTAGAGACCGTTGAGTACCTGAAATATCGATAGGTCGATAAAGCTAGAGGTGCAAATTAAAAAGTTGTTTCCACTATAGAGTCGCCATTCACAGTGATCTTTAGCACCCCTGTAGAGGCCCAATATTTAACCTCAATATAATGATGCTCTTCCCACTCCAACTCCACGTTAGTCCAAACATATTGGGGTTCAAGCTCCCCTTTGTCCCGGCGTTTGCGCAAACAATTATCCAGATATAACTCGATAGCCCCACCGTCAGTCAAATACAGATCAAATGTCTTATGACGGTGACTAAATTCAAGATGCTTTGACAACTCGCTCTCCAGCAACAGATATTACTTTTTTCGATTGTAGCAAGCCCATAAAAATAAACTTGGATAACCGACCATTAAAATCTGACTTATTGTTAACTTTAGCCGCATCGTTGGTTGGCGGGGCTAGGATTAGTAATGAAACTCTAATCAAGCTGCCGATAGGGTTAGAATGATCAAATATCGCACGGGAGGCGGGTATGACAGATTCAACTAGATTTGCAAAAGTACTAAAGACACCTGAGGTCATAGCATTGGGATTTGGCGCCATGATTGGCTGGAGCTGGGTACTTCTGACTGGCGTGTGGCTCACTGCTGCAGGCACCATTGGCACGCTCATCGCTTTCTGCGTGGGCGGTCTAGCCGTAACCTTGATCGGCTTAACTTACAGCGAGTTGGCGTCGGCCATGCCCAAAGCTGGCGGCGAGCATATTTATACAGAACGTGCGTTAGGTTCTCGCTGGTCTTTTGTTTGTACTTGGGCGCTACTCTTTTCCTACGTTAACGTGTGCATGTTTGAGGCCGTCGCGCTGCCCACAGCGGTAGAATACTTATATCCAGAAATTCGCCTAGGTACCTTATGGAATGTGCTGGACAGCGACGTTGACCTAGGCTTTATTCTTATCGGGATTGGCGCCACCGCGCTAGTCACCTGGGTTAACTATTTGGGCATTCGTACTGCTGCACTTCTGCAAGCGGTAGTCACAGCCTTTATTGTTATCACTGGGATTCTATTAATCAGCGGCGCAATAACCTTTGGCGACGCTAGTAACGCTCAGCCTTGGATAGCAACACCAGTCAGCGGCATCCTTATTGTCTTGATCATGGTGCCTTCAATGCTTATTGGCTTCGACGTTATCCCTCAGTCAGCAGAAGAAATAGACCTACCACCAAATAAAATTGGCCGGTTGTTAATTTTCTCCGTTGCCTGCGCTGTGGCCTGGTACATATTGATAGCTATGGCAGTAGGTTTCGGCCTTTCAGCTGATGCTCTTTCCACAGCAAAAATGGCAACAGCAGATGCCGCAACTGCATTATGGAGTGGTTCTTGGGCAGGCAGCTTATTGGTGTTGGGCGGCATCGGCGGAATTTTAACCAGTTGGAACGCCTTTATTGTTGGCGCGTCCCGCGTACTCTTCGCATTGGCCGAATCGGGTCACGTACCCAAAATATTCGCCAAATTACACCCCAAGTACAAAACCCCCTACATAGGTATTTTGGCCATTGGGGCGTTAACTATGGTCGCACCATTGTTTGGCCGCACAATACTCGTTTGGTTGGTCAATAGCGGCAGTTTTGCGGTAACCGTAGCCTTTGTATTTGTCGCCATCTCATTTTTGGTACTGCGCAAAAAAGAGCCGGATATGCCGCGCCCCTTTAAAGTCAGCTATCCAAATTTAGTCGGCTACGGCGGCGTATTGATGTCACTGGGGCTGTTATCTGCATTCTTTCCATGGAGTGCTAGCGCACTGGCATGGCCGGAAGAGTGGATGACTATTTTAGTCTGGTCGATACTTGGCGCAGCTTTGCTACTTCGCTATGAGCGCCACAAGTCTTCTGACCGAGCATAGTTTTAATCTCCGAGCGGTTAACTCTAGACCCCGTCGCAAGCTACCTAAGATAGCTGCAAGAACCCAGGTTTACCTAAGCGTTCTTAGCTTTCGGCGCGAACAGTTCTTGTATATGTTCTTCCGGCAAAGGCTGAGTGGCTTTGGATACGATAACTGTGAAAGCAATGGACACCAGCTCGCCTATTGCGGCGCATGACCATGGGTTGGGCGATTCAATCACCAGCCACTGCACTGCATTTTGCAGCATCCCCGGCGCAAACCATTCTGGATCAAAGGCTCTGTTAAAAATCAGTATAAAGGTTAACCCACCAGAAATAAGTCCTGCAAAGGCCCCTGACTTAGTGACCCCAGACCACACCGAACCTAAAATAAGCGGCCCAGCAAATGCCGCCATCATGCAGCCACTACCAATCCAAACAATAATCGTGACATTCATATCCAGCATATTCCAAGCCAAAATGGTGCACAAAATCATAATCACTACGGTGCTAACCCGGCTAACGTTCAATACTCTGCGCTCTACTTCTTCTTCACTGAGATTGGCGCGGAACTTAGGCACAAAACTTAAGCGATAGATATCGTTGGCAACAATTTGAGAGGACGATACGACCAACCCATCCGCTGTAGACATGACTGCGGCGAGAATACCCACACCTAATAATGCCGCCAACCAACTAGGGAACAGTTCAATAAATAGCAAAATCAATGCCTGGTTACCGTTTACTCCCTCACCTAATATTGCACGAGCCATAATACCGCCCAGACCCAACATGCCGAGAATAAGTCCAAAGCTAAAGGCCAAACGAATAAACATACTGCGCTGAGAAGGTTCCTTTAGAGCCCACAGTTTGTTACCAATATGCGGCAGCATACCTAACGGGACATGAGCAAGGAAAACAGCTACTACCGACCACCAAGAATGGTAAAGAACATTTTCCGGATTGAGCATCTTGACGAGATTTTCGTCCTGGCTGCGCAAGCTGTCCAACATACCGCTGAAACCACCCTCGCTTCCATAACCGGTGACAAACATTGCGGTGACCAATAGGCCTACCAAAACCATAATAAAGCCCTGCACCCCATCGGTAAGAATGTCGGCGTGAGCGCCACCCATAACCACATAAACGAGTAGTACAAGGGAAGTAATAATCAGTGCTAACAAAGGCGGTAACCCGAGCATTACCTCGAACATAATAATGCCCGAGACCAACTGACCGGCCAGATAGAAAAACAGAGATAGTGAGAACAATGAAACTAAAATGCGCACAGCATCGGATTTATAGCGAATGCCCAAATACTCTGGAATTGAGCGCATGCCGAAAGCATGGCCTGAGTTACTGACCAAATGCAGGCATAACAACACGCCGGTATAAACACCCATAGGGTAAAGAAAAACCGACCACATCACTGACATTCCAGCATCGTAGCCGATGCCGGGAAAGCCAACAAAAGTAGCCCCGCTGGCCGTAGTAGCGGCAAAGGCGAACGCTAAAAAGATAGGCCCGTAACTACTTCGCGCGGTAGCAAAATCATCGCCACTGGTTACTTTACGTTGACCAAGAACGCCGAACACCA
>CAJWNY010000096.1 GCA_913043815.1 uncultured Gammaproteobacteria bacterium | reverse complement strand
CTTGGCTGTCTACAATGCGCGTCGCTCGCGAATCGAAGGGTCGTTAGCTCAGCTGGTAGAGCACCGGACTTTTAATCCGTTGGTCCTGGGTTCGAACCCCAGACGACCCACCATTATTTTATTTGTATTCCCCACCTTCGTGCAGAGATTCTCCAACACATTGCAATTAACGGGAATTGGAATAGCGTTTCAATCCCGCAAGCCTTTCGAAAAACAATGTTTTCTTTAACCTATGGTAAAGAGGGTTCCTGTGCTGCCCATATATCCTGCTCCAGTAACCCGACTTCGTAGTGTACAAACGGGTCTAACCGCAGGCCACCTATGGTGAAGACCATGTGGCGCTGGGCATCGCCTTTGGAATTAGATAAAAATGGAAAGAGTAATCGGTAACTGCAAAGGTGCTAGTGGTTGGGCAATCGACACTAGGTATGTCTTTTTGCGCTTAGCGTGGAATGTCCGTTTCCTCGAATAAAACTGCGACATTTGCTTAGAAGAGTTCATGAAGAAAGGAAAAACCATTTTGAGTGTGTGGCAATATCTCTATCTTACTGGGGCCCTGCTACCTAATTGACTAGGGGCTTTGCGAGTCTAACAAGAGTTATTGTTGGGCTTCGCTAACCTCTCTATCTGTTGCCCTATTATGGTTTTTTATTGCATTCTTTGCATGCTGGCGCTGATGCCGGGGCTTTTTTCTCTTGCCTAAATTAGGCTTATCTCCGAAAAGTGACACTCTGCTTTTAGAGATATTTCCGCTTGTCTAATTTAAGAACTATAAATCACGAGCTACATGAGAGCATTGAACAGCCTGCCTTATTGCGCGCCCACTCCGGTCTTTTTGCTGCTAAGTGATCGTATTCTGGTTGTTCGTCGTAGGGGTTTTTCAGTGCGTTGAGCAATTCATCCACTTTAGAATAGTCCCCGTCTTCGGCACTATCGATGGCAATCTGTGATAGATAGTTCCGCAGTACATATTTAGGGTTGGTCTGGTTCATCAATGCGCGCCTATTTTCTTCGCTCTGGCCTTGGTTTTTGGCCACCATTAGATAGTCATTCAGCCAAGTTTCAACTTGGGCTTTATCGGCATCGCTCAAATGCTCCAGGGTGTAGTAACAGTGCGCCAGAGCAGTAAAGGGCTCCTGGGTATCCTCCCTAATGTCTGCCAATGCTCGAAAGAACAATGTCATGTCGGTTTCGCTGATTGTCAATAACGTCAGCAGTCGATCAGTAAGAATTTTGTCGTACTGCTTTAGACCCAGTTTAGCTGTCATTGTCTTTTGCCAGCCGGCTTCGTATCTAGTCACATAAGCAGTGAGTGCGTCCTCTAGGTTTTTTGGGTCTTCTATTAGCGGCAACATTGCGTTTGCTAACTGCATCAAATTCCATTGACCTATGGCAGGTTGTTGACCATACCGATAGCGGCGCTGGCTCGCATCTGTAGTATTTGGTGTCCAGTCTGGATCAAAACCCTCAAGCCAACCGTAGGGGCCGTAGTCTATGGTCTCGCCAATGATGGACATGTTGTCGGTATTCATAACGCCGTGGACAAAGCCTACGCGCATCCATTGCACCATAAGATCGGCTGTGCGGTTGCATACTTTCTCAAACCAAGCGATGTAAGTGCCTTTAGAGTCCGTAGCTAAATTATCTAATTCTGGAAACTCTCTTTGAATGACGAAGTCTGTAAACTTTTTTAAAAGATCCAATTCTTGGCGTGCAGCGAGCATTTGAAAATGACCGAAGCGAATAAACGAACTGCTTAGCCTACAAACCACTGCGCCTTTTTCTGGAGCTGCATTGCCGTCATACAACATGTCTCGAACAACGTCCTCGCCCGTAGTAACAAGCGATAGGGCGCGTGTTGTGGGCACGCCCAGGTAGTACATGGCCTCCGAGCAAAGGTACTCTCTAAGCGATGAGCGCAAGACCGCTAAACCATCAGCGGTTCGAGAAAACGGCGTAGGACCCGCACCTTTCAATTGCAGCATGAGGTGAGTGTCGCCTAAGTCAACTTCACCTAAGTTGATTGCGCGGCCGTCGCCTAGCTGCCCGGCCCAATTACCAAACTGATGACCGCCATAGCAGGTTGCATGAGCGTCCATACCAGCAATTTTTTTATTCCCAGCAAATACCTGCAAAAACTCATCGCTGGCGCAATCCTCTCTGCTTAAGCCCAGCAGATGAGCCGCATCTTCAGAATAGTGAATCAATGTTGGTGCGCTCACCGGGGTCGGATCAACCCTCGCAAATAGCGCATCTTTAAGTTGTTTGCGTTGTGAGCCTGTCTTCGCGTCTGCTGGCATTTGCGCAGTGAATTTATTATCGAAGTTAAGTAATTTCATGTATGCAGATTACCCTTTGCTATGATCTAAAACGAGAATTTATGTGCGATTTTACCCGCTCGCACCAAATTCTCTCAGGGTGTATGGTTTCGTGGGAAGAAATCGGGGGGAGTGATCATGTCGGAGTCAATTGCACAAAAGTATTCATCGGTAGCAGATATCCCCTTGGAGGATATAGATGTTAGTAGAGCTGACTTATTTCAGACTGATACTCACTGGGAGTATTTCGCCCGGCTACGTAAAGAAGCGCCAGTTCATTATTGCAAGAACAGTCTTTTTGGCCCTTATTGGTCGCTGACCCGGTTTAAAGACATCATGGCCATGGAGAAAAATTTCCAAGATTTTTCTTCTGACGCTGGCATTACTTTGGGTGACCGGCCTGCAGATTTTGAAACGCAAAATTTCATTGGTATGGACCCGCCTAAGCACGACGCGCAAAGAATGACTGTTCAAGGGGTTGTGGCGCCAATGAATTTGGCTAAGTTAGAAGCCACCATCAGAAGTCGCGCTCAGACCATTTTAGATTCCTTGCCTATCGGCGAGACGTTCAACTGGGTTGATTTAGTCTCCGTAGAACTCACTACTCAAATGTTGGCAACAATATTCGACTTTCCTTTTGCCGAAAGGCATAAGCTGACTTATTGGTCAGATATGGCCACGTCTGGCGAGTTAGGTGGTGGCCCCACACCTGAGTCCGTGCGCCGAATTGCCCTGCTTGAATGTCTTGAATACTTCACCAAACTTCGAGATGAGAGAGCGTCTCAACCTGCTAAGGCTGATTTACTTTCCATGCTGGCCCACGGTAAAGACACCCAGAATATGCCGCCAATGGAGTTTTTGGGTAACCTGATATTGCTTATCGTAGGCGGCAATGACACTACGAGAAATTCTATTTCTGGCGGCGTACTTGCGCTCAATCAAAATCCGCGTGAATACGACAAACTCCGCGCTGATACTTCATTGATTCCAAACATGGTTTCAGAAATAATTCGCTGGCAGACCCCGCTAGCTTATATGCGCCGCACGGCATTGCGCGATGTTGAGTTTGGTGGCCAACATATGAAAAAAGGCGACAAAATCGCCATGTGGTATGTCTCGGGTAACCGGGACGGCGAAGTGATAGACCAGCCTGATCGTTTTTGGATCGACCGACCTAATGCGCGTCACCATTTGGCGTTTGGCTTTGGGGTGCATCGCTGCATGGGTAACCGTTTGGCTGAAATGCAGTTGCGCGTGCTCTGGGAAGAAATTATGAAGCGTTTCAAACGGATCAGAGTGGTGGGAGATATTCAACGTGTGCAATCAAGTTTTGTGCGTGGCTATGCCACGATGCCAGTGCAGGTAGATGCTTGGTAGCATCATTATAAGCCGGCGCTCCCAACTATCTGGCAGATAGCCTCCCTGAGAAGCTTTTGGCGAGAACAAGAAGGGGCAAAGGTAAGGTTAGAAAATAATTAGAAATTTCCGTATTGGTAAGGTAGCAGCATGGCGTTGACAGAATTAAGTCGTTCAATTGAAGGTATGGTGGCCATTGTCACCGGTGCAAGTTCCGGCATGGGAGCAGCAACCGCGAAGTTATTTGCCGCTCAGGGCGCCAAAGTTGCCGCCATAGATATTAATCAGGGTGGGCTTGCCGCGGTGGTTGATGAGATCAATGCGGCGGGAAAAATAGCCCATGGTTGGAAGCTAGATTTATCGGACGGCGTTGCCATAGATGACGTCGTAGGCGAAGTGGCTGCACACTTCGATGGTATAGATATTTTGATTAATAATGCGGGAATCTCTATTTTTACTCCTATTGACGGTGTGGATTATGACGACGCATGGGATAAAACTTTTGCCGTTTTATTAACAGCCCAAACGCGCACGATTCGCGCGGCCCTACCACATCTGCGGAAGTCTACAAATCCAAGAATCATCAACATTGCCTCCACCGAAGGTCTGGGTGCGACTAAGTTTGGCAGCCCTTATACAGCTGCTAAACACGGAGTAATCGGCCTAACTCGCTCGCTGGCAGTTGAGCTGGGTGGCGAGGGCATTACGGTCAATTGTATTTGTCCTGGGCCGATTAACACCGGCATGACCCAAGCTATTCCCGATGAACAAAAAGCGGTTTATTCCCGACGTCGGGTGGCATTGAAACGTTATGCAGAACCGGAAGAAGTCGCCCATGGAACCCTCAATTTTGCTTTGCCGTCTGCGAGCTTTATGACTGGTGTTGCATTGCCAGTGGATGGTGGATTGACCATTAAAAACGCGTAAACTGGCTCCTGGTCACTTATCGAATACTTTTCGTTTGAAAGATTATTGAAGTACAAATTATCTGGTTGGTAATGGACAAGAAAGCTATATGACATCCTCTACCCCGATCAGTAACCTTCCCAGCCATAAAGTCTCGTGGTCAACTACGTTTGCCTTTGGTGCGCCCGCAGTGGGTGCAGGCTATATGTATTTACTGCTCAGCTTATACGTAATGAAATTTTCGACAGACGTGTTGTTGATAGCCCCTGGAGTTATGGGCGCAATCTATAGTTTGTCGCGGATTTGGGACGCTATATCTGACCCATTGGTGGGTTATTTTAGTGACCGAACATCCAGCCGTCTGGGTCGGCGCCGCACTTGGATATTGGCTAGTTGCCTGCCCATCTCGTTAGGTTTTTACATGGTTTTCGCGCCGCCTATGTTCTTCGACACTGCCGCGTTGACCTTGTGGATGGCCGTGGCAATTATATTTTTTTACTCAGCCATGACGCTTTTTTTTGTTCCCCATATGGCGCTGGGGGCTGAATTGACGACCGACTACCATGAGCGCAGTCGCCTTTTTGGTATGCGCCATTTGTTTTATACCATTGGTTCGATTATCTCCCTGGGCACCATGTATTTTCTTATTACCGAAGAGTTTAAGCCCAATGGTGACGTGCGAGCCTTGGCTGAAGACTACGCGCTAATAGCTGTTTTGGTTATGAGTGTGTTGGTCATTTATGCGGTGACTCAATTACGCGAGCGGCCAGAGTTTCAAAATAGAGTGCAGGGCAGTCCTATTCAGGCCTTTCGCGACATCTGGGACAACCCCCATGCACGCTTATTGATTGTTGTGACATTTATTGAGCATGTTGGGTCTGCGGCTATTGCCGCGCTAACATTGTATGTAACTCAATATGTGGTGGGTGCACCAACTTGGGCGCCATTAGTTATATTGGCGTATATGGTGCCCTCAAGCTTGTCAGTGCCTCTGTGGCTGCCGCTTTCTAAGCGCTTTGGTAAAATTCGCGTATGGATTTTTGGTATGTTGCTCACAGGTGTTTCTTTCGGTGGTATGTTCTTTTTACCCTTCCTCGACACGGTAGGGGAGCGTTTGTGGCTGATTATGATTATGGCAGCATTTGCTGGGCTCGCTGCTGGTTGTGGGGGTACCATTGGCCCGTCTGTTCAGGGCGATGTCATTGACTACGACGAACACATTACTGGCGAACGCAAAGAAGGTTCCTATTTCGCTGCTTGGAATTTTGTCTATAAAAGCGCCTTGGGCATCATGCTTTTGATGACAGGTTTTGCGCTGGAGTTTTCAGGGTTTGTGCCTAATCAGGAGCAGACAATGGAAGTGCAGTTGGTGATGGTCGGTTTGTACGGAGTATTTCCGTTAGTCTGTTACGTTGTCGGCGCAATATTATTTAGCCGTTTTGAGCTCGACGAAAAAGCCTACCAGAAGATCCGTGCGGATTTAGATGAAAGGGCGCAGCTTCAAGCCGTTGAGAACGTGCAATGTTAAGAAAGCTGCGTTTAAGGCTGGCACACCTTAACGCAGCTGGTTACGTTTTTATGCGCCGATAAAGTTGCCAGGGCGGCGTTCGGACACAGCCTTAACGCCTTCGCGGTGGTCTGCAGTTTGTTGCAATCTATGTTGTTCCAAACCCTCATGGTCTGTTTGTTTTTGCACTGCCTTGGCTATCCCCGCGCGCATGGTCGCGCGGACAGAAACCACGGCTAAAGGCGCATTCTCTGCTATTTCTGCGGCCAACTTAATTGCCTCGGCGCGAAGATTTTCTTTATCTGTTATCACATCTGCTAAACCAATATCAAAAGCTTCTTGTCCGCTGATTCTGCGCCCAGTTAAGAACAACATGCTAGCTTTTTGCTGACCGATAAGGCGCGGTAATGTGTGTGTCAACCCAAAGCCTGGGTGGAAGCCCAATTTTACGAAGTTCGCAGTAAAGCGTGCTTCCGGGCAAACCACGCGAAAATCTGGCATTACCGCAAGACCAAAGCCGCCACCTACTGCTGCGCCTTGTATTGCGCCAACCACAGGAGTTTTTGTGTCGAATAATCTAACAGCTGCGGCATAAAGCGGATTGCCATCTTCAACCTTGCGGTCGGCGCGTTCTTCATTGCGGGTGGCGCTGCCAAAGTTGTTGCCGGCACAAAAGTGTTTGCCTTCCGAGCACAAGACTATGGCTCTAACGTCATCGCTAGCGTCCATTTTTTCGAAGGCGTCGGCGAGATCCTTGATCATTTGGGTATCGAAGAAGTTGTTCGGGCCTTTCTGAATTTCAACCACAGCAACGTTGTTGTTGATACTGATGCCTATGCCTTCGTAATTCATTTCTTCGCTCATGTTTTCCCCCATTGGTTTGTATTTTTTTCTTAGCCTAGTATGTTTGACGATAAACTACGAATTTGCAACGCTGAACCATCACTAAGCGTTGCAGCTGCAGTTAGAAAGGGAGCAATTATGTTGAAGTGGCAAATTGGCGATGTAACGATAACGCAGATCGTAGAACTGACTACCGCATCGTTAGGCCCACACCTATTACCTCAGGCCACACCAGAGCGAATGCAAGCCGTACCTTGGCTTGCCCCTTTTATTGACGCATCAGGGCATATTATTTTGAGCATGCACGCGCTGGTTATTGAAACACCTGCTCGTACGCTTGTTGTGGACACTTGTATTGGTAACGACAAAGTTCGCAGTTACCCGCGCTGGAATATGATGGAGGGCGATTTCTTGCAGCGCTTCGAGGCGGCAGGGTTTGTGCCCGAGAAAATAGACACCGTACTCTGCACCCATATGCATGTAGATCATGTGGGGTGGAATACTCGCTTAGTCGATGGCGCTTGGGTGCCTACTTTCCCCAATGCAGATTATTTATTTGCCGAGGAAGAATGGGCCTATTGGCGCACGGAAGAGCAGGAATATGGTCCTGTGATAGAAGATTCCGTTGAGCCAATATTCACTGCGGGACTGGCCAAGTTAGTTGCGTCTAACCATCAAGTTTGCGCGGAAGTTCAGTTGGAGCCTACGCCTGGGCACACTCCCGGCCACGTCAGTGTGCACATTACCTCCAAGGGTCAAGAGGCGGTGATTACAGGAGACATGATTCATCATCCTTGCCAGATAGCTCACCCTGATTGGTCCTCTACGGCGGACGAGAATCAAACTAATTCTGCAACTACGCGAGATTTGTTTTTGGCGAAATATTCAAAGCGGCAGGTACTCGTTATAGGGACACATTTTGCATCGCCAACGGCGGGCTATATTGTTGCAGACCATGACGGTTGCAAAGAGAACTTGTCAGAAAATACTTCGGTAGAGGGTAGTGGGTATAAAGCTGAGTTGGGTTACCGGTTGGACTATTAAACCAGCATTTCGCCGATGGTTTAAACGCTGTACAAGAACAGGGGGCTGTCCTCAACGAAAGGTCTCTAGCTGTTTCTTAATCGAGCGAAATCGCCATTTGCCGCTTTGCGTGCTGCCCAGTCCCTGCGACGCCTATGCCGCCAAAGACCACATTAGCTAAAAGGCCTTTAAGCAAGAACGGCAGCACCGCCAAATGACGACATTGAAATT
>CAJWNY010000095.1 GCA_913043815.1 uncultured Gammaproteobacteria bacterium | reverse complement strand
TATCCTGTGGTCTAGGATAAAGCCACAATCATTAGCAAAAGCTCAAAGCTAAAATTTAAGGCCCAAATTAGGGGTCCAAATCAAATGCCCAAATCAAAGTCTAAGACTCCGAATAAATAACACTGCTTTGGTTCAGTTGGTCTATTTCATCTCGGCTGAAACCTAACTCCTGAAGTATTTCACCATTGTGCTCACCCAAGCTCGGCGCATGCGCGTGAATATTACTGGGAGTGTTGGAAAATTGCGCCGGAGGGCGTGGTGAGCGAATTTGCCCGGCACGTGGGTGCTTGTAAGTCCATAGTGCCTGCATCGCTTTGACCTGAGGGTCATCTGGAATTTGATGACGCTCATTGATGCGAGAGTAGGGCACATCGTTTTGCTCAAAGCGCTCACACAAAATGTCGGTGGTTAGTTGGCTATAACCTTGGTTCATCAGTTCGTTCAATGTGTCGCGGTTTCTCGCTCGAGACTCGAAGTCTTTGAATCGCTCATCGCCGATAAGATCATGTAATCCTAGCGATGCAAAAGTGCCATCTATTTCTGTTTGTTGAACCGGCATTGCAGCAATCCAGCCGTCTTTGGTTTTGCGCATAAACATGCTGTGGTCACCATCTGGCACGGTTTCGACCCCGTCGTCCAGTAGAGTGTAATTTGACATAGTATCTGGCCAAAGAAAAAACAGGCTGGCGTCCAACATAGAAAGTTCTACGCGCTGTCCCTTGCCAGAACGCTCGGCTTGGAAAAGCGCGGCCACAATGCCCTCAGCAGCGGTAAGGGACGTGATCTTGTCGCACACTAGGTTATTTACCATTGCCGGCTCGCCCTTGGGTTGCAGGGTAGCAAAGCCGCTAATGGCCTGAATAACCGCGTCATAAACGCGGCGCTTGGCGTAAGGACCCGTTGCACCCACGCCATTAATCGACGCATAAACCAGCTTTGGTTGTGCTTCTTTAAATTCATCATAACCAAGCCCGAGTCGGTCCATAACGCCAGGGCGAAAATTTTCCATAACAACATCTGCCGTTGCGATGAGTTTGCGCGCGATCTCAAGGCCTTCGGGACTTTGTAGGTCTAAACAGAGAGAGCGCTTATTGCGATTCATAGCCGCGAAGGGTCCAGGCATGCCGTTGCTTTTAGGCAGGCCACCGCGCATCAGGTCGCCTTTGGCAGATTCGATCTTAATCACCTGGGCACCTTGGTCTCCGAGTATTGAGGCCGCAATAGGACCCGAATACACAGCTGTAAAATCAATGACACGAACGCCTTGAAGAGGCCCCGTAGCCGTACCGCCTAAATTTATTCCCACTGCCATTCGTACCTCCCCTATCGATGAACAAGGTTTAACAAACTTTTGCAAACAAGCCCAGAAAAACCGCCGGAAAGCTCCAAAAAAGAGATGAAGAATTAGCCCAACGAAGTACGTGTAAAGCCTGAGGTCTATCGGCGAACAAAAATGAGCGAATATGTAGGGGGGCAGTTTGAGGTAAGTTATGTTTTCTGATCAGGAGAGATGCACGGACTCTAGAGCGCTTTATGCAAAAAGAGAGATAACCAGATACAAGGCAAAAATACCTAGAGCAAGGAAGCTCGTGAAGTCGAAATAAGTCTTTATCAGTGTCATGCGGTTCAACATATAGAAACCGGCTTAGATTCGGAAATACCAAAAAGCGCTATGGTTATAACAAAAGTGGTTAAGAGTGAACGTCTTGCTCAATTACGAAAAATTGCGGACACGAGTTTGGATGCCTTTGGCCGTAGGCCTTTACTACCCACTAAAGATATAGCACAAGGGCCAAGGCTACCGGCGCCACTATCATCCACAAGCCAACACCCAGGCCGATACTGCGCATAGACATTTGGCTCAACGTTTGGCGATTTATCTCAAGGCCAATCATCGCTAAAGCGATGACCAAGAGGGTTTTACTGATCAGGCTGATATAGCCAACCACGACCGGCTCTAAAGGAATAAAACGACTGACAATCGCCATGCAGACAAAAAGTAAGACGAATGTGGGCACCCTAATCTTTGCCTCACGGCGACCGTAAATAAGGCTCACAGCGAAGGCTAATGGAATCAGCCAAAGCGTTCGCCCGAGCTTTACGGCAGCAGCAACTTGAGCCGCTTCGTCGCCATATATGGTTGCTGTGGCCATCACAGAGCTGGTGTCGTGTATTGCCAGCGCCACCCAAGCACCGAATACTTCCTGACTAAGACCCAACTGAGTACCAATATAAGGAAAGGTCAAGAGGGCGATTATATTGAGTAAAAATACCAGTGCGGTAGCTACCGCAAATTGCTGAGGTTTGGCGTTGATAAGCGGCGCAAGGGTGGCAATCGCAGTACCCCCGCAAATGGCGGTGCCGCTGGCGATTAGGGTTGTTTCCACCTCATCAGCGCGCAGCAATCTGCCCATGACCAAGCCTAATCCTAGGGTGCCTAAAACAAAAATAGCGACTATCAAACCGTAGTCCGAGGACATCTGCATCAGGCTGTCTATACCTAAGGAAAAGCCAAGCAAAACAATGGCCGTTTGCAGGCTAAGCTTGCCGATGGCGCTGCTTTTTTTAATGGGGTTTACGTCTAGGATTAAGCGCAAGGCGAGCGCGCCGAGCAGTGCGTACGCAGGGTTTTGAAAATAGATGCCAATGGTAATAACCGATAACAAACCAAGCCATGCCAAAGTAGACTTTTGTCCGTGATTTGGTGATGTGCCTTTATCCGGGTCTTCAACTATGTTTTTAATAGAGTCGTGACCTTGATTTTTACTCAGATCTTTAGATGCTTCATCTACAGCCATGCTCGAGGATCCTCTCCCTTTCCTGCGCCAATCCTAACGCAATTAGCTGCTGGGGCTAGCTATGTTTACGGTGATTACCTTGATCATTATCCACGCCTTTGGATCACTATTGAGATCAGTGGCGAGAGCGCTAGGCGCTGGCTGGACTCAGTGCAACTTGGATCCTTATGCGCATAAAAAACAACCCTAGAATAATCAAGTTAATGACCCCGACTCCAGCTGCAAAGCCAAAGGACCAGTCGTAATTACCTGTTACATCAAACAGTAGACCGCCAACCACGCCGCCGGTGCCCATACCAATCCAGCCAAAAAACGAGGTAATACTCATAGCTCTGCCTGAATATCGCGCTGACACCATGGTTCTCGTACAGACCAAAATAGACGACATAACGCCGGAGTACGTGAAGCCGAAAACGATAGCCAGCAGATATAAACTTATATCGCTGTGAAAATAGGGGAACCAAATTACAGAGACAGTTTGTCCCGCAGACATCAAAATATAACCGGGCAGCGCGCCAATGGTGTCGCCCAATTTACCGCCGACAATACGGCCAAAAGCACCACTGAACATCAGTAGGGTTAATACAGTCGTGGCCTCATCCAGAGTGCGCCCATTGTCAGTCAGCAGGGGTACTAAATGCACAATGGGTACCGCCATACAATTGCAGCAAAAAATAATGGCCATGCTGATCCAAATAATGACCTCGCGCTCGGACAGTGGAAAATCGCGCACTTCCACTTCCGGGTTGTTGCGCGCTACCTCTCTAAGCGGTGATTCTTTGATTAAAAACGCAATGGGAAAGGCAATGCAAAAATAGACCACCGCGCTAACAACATAGGTGGTTTGCCAGCCATACTGCTCCAACGAAATTGCGCAAAGATAGGGCACAACGCCCTGTCCAACAGCGCCACCTGATGCTGTAACGCCCAATGCCAAGCCGGGTTTGTGGGTGAACCAAAACCCCACGTTGGCGAATAAGGGGGAGGTCACCATGGCGTTACCGAAAGCGCCAAAGAGGAAATAAAGCCCATAAAATTGATAAATAGATTGCTGGCCGCTCAGTGCAAAAAGACTGGCAGCCATAGCAATTGCCGCGACAAAACCAAAGTAGCGAGTGCCATATTTATCCGCGATATAGCCCCATAAGATGCCAAATATGGCGGAAGAAAAGGAGATTACGGTATAACCCAGCGAAGCTTCGCCGCGGGTCCAGCCAAACTCGGCGGAGAGGGGTTTAAGGAAAACGGATATAGTACCCAAGGTACCAAAGGCCAGCGCGCTTAAGGTAAAGACCGCAAAAACCATAACCCAGCCATAGGAAGGGTCTTTTGCCGGCGCTTGAATTACATTTGCGATCATTAGAGGTAAGCACCTTGGTAAAATTGCGGAAACATCATAGCCCAAATAAAGGCGTTTTTTAAAAAAGCTTTGAGCCAATCGAGTAGGCAGAATACGCGTTTATATCCTTTCTAGCGCTAACTAATGAGAGCGTATTTCGTAAATGGGATTTGACAATTTTTTATACTTGGGGCTTTGTAGGGAGGTACCTTTTCTCCGAGATCTCAGATGCAAAATTTGCCAAATTCCGCTGAAGTCGTCATTGTCGGTGGGGGCATTATCGGATGTTCCATCGCCTACCATCTAACTGAACTGGGGATATCAGATGTAGTGTTGCTTGAGCGTAAGCAACTGACAAGCGGCACCACGTGGCACGCAGCGGGGTTGGTAGCACAGTTACGCGCTTCGCAAAACATGACTCGACTCTCTCAATACACCACAGAATTGTTTGCCAAACTTGCCCAGGAAACTGGTCAAGAAACCGGCTACCAAAAAACCGGCTCTATCTCTATGGCGCTGCACGCCGAACGGTCTGAAGAGCTGAAACGCCAAGCCAGCATGGCTAATGCGTTTGGCGTTGATTGCGAGATGGTAGATAAATCCTTCGTTAATGAACATTGGCCAGAAATAGACACCACAGATATGCACGGTGCGGTTTATCTGCCTGGAGATGGGCAGACTAATCCAGTAGATACAACCCTGGCGCTTGCCAAAGGCGCACGTAATCGTGGCGCAATAATTGCTGAACAGGCCGCCGTTGATCGCCTAGCTATTGTCGACGATATTGTTGTGGGGATTTATCTTGAGGATGGCACGCTAATCCGTGCTAAGCAGGTGGTCATAGCCGGTGGCATGTGGTCGCGAGATTTTGCCAGTCAACATAATGTGCGACTCCCTTTGCATGCAGCCGAGCACTTTTACCTTGTCACCGAGCCGATACCAAACTTTACAAAAATGCGACCCACCCTGCGCATGCCAGACGAGCAGGTTTACTATAAGTATGACTCTGGAAAACTTTTGCTCGGTTGCTTTGAGTTAGAGGCCAAACCTTGGGGCATGGACGGCATTCCCACAGATTTTTGTTTCGACTCATTGCCAGAAGATTTTATGCACTTTGAACCGTTGTTCGAAAAAGCACTTAAACGTATGCCAGAGCTAGAAAATGCAGGCATCAATCTTTTCTTCAATGGCCCCGAGAGTTTTACTGTGGACGATCGTTATCTGTTGGGCGAAACCCCAGAAGTAAAAAATCTATTTGTTGCCTGCGGGTTTAACTCTATTGGCATTCAATCGTCTGGGGGCGCTGGCAAGGTTTTGGCTCAGTGGATGCAGCGGGGCAAGCCGCCTATGAATTTATGGGATGTAGATGTACGCAGGACTTTTCCTTTTCAAAGTGAAAGCAAATTCTTGTATGCGCGCACTAAAGAAACGCTGGGTCTACTTTACGATATGCATTGGCCACACCGTCAATATGCAACCAGTCGTAATGTGCGGCTGAGTCCTGTGCATCAGGCCCTTGAAGAAAACGGGGCGGTATTTGGCGAGTTGGCTGGGTGGGAGCGTGCTAACTGGTTCGCTCGAGGCGAGGAAAAAAGCTACAAATATACTTACGGTAAGCCCAATTGGTTTGAGGCTTGTCAGGTTGAGTGCGATGCAGTGATGAATAACGCAGCGCTGTTTGACCAATCGAGCTATCCAATATTCATTGTTGAAGGCCCCGAGTCACTCGGGTTACTGCAATGGCTTTCAGCCAATGATTTGAATGTCGACACCAATAAAATTGTTTATACCCAGTGGTTGAATGAAGATGCAGGTATTGAGGCAGATGTCACAATCACTCGATTAGCGACGGACAAATTTATGGTGGTCAGTGCTTGCGCGTCAGAGCTACGGGATGGCTACTGGTTAAATAAACACAAAAGTAATTTTGATTGCAGCGTAAAGCACGAACCTGAACTTGTCATACTTGGCCTTATGGGTCCGCAATCGCGGGCTATTTTGGCAGGGCTTCTAGAGAGGTCAGACCATGGTATCGACGAATTACCGTATTACCACTCGGCAGAATACTTCATCAACGAGATACCCGTTAGAGCCAATCGGCTAAGTTATGTGGGTGAACTGGGTTTTGAACTTTATGTGCACCGTGAGCAAGTCTTAGCACTTTGGCTCATCTTAACGGATGCGGGTAAGTCATATGGCCTGAAACCGGCAGGCGTTCACGCCATGAATGCCTGTCGAATGGAAAAGGGCTACCGTCATTGGGGACACGATATTTATGATCACATAAACCCTTATCAAGCCGGCTTAGGTTTTGCCGTGGCAATGGGCGGTGATGACGTACAGGAAGGCCAAAACTTTCTTGGACGCGGAACCCTAACGGGCACAAAGGGCGTGCAAAGGAGACGATTAGTTTCTTTAGCGATCGCAGTAGAAGATGCACCATTTATGATTCATGACGAACCGATTTATCGAAATGGGGTTCAAGTAGGCTTAACAACCTCAGCTGCTTGGGGACACAGAGTCAATAAGAGTCTCGCCATTGCAGAGCTCAATAGTGATAGTGGCGTGAGTGCTACTTGGATTAAAGAGGGTCATTTTGAAGTGGAAGTAGCCATGCAACGCTATCCAATTGACGTGCAGTTCGCGCCCTTTTATGACCCTAAATCCGCAAAGATGAAGGTCTAAAGGTGCTACAAAAAACTCAGCTTTTACTAATCAGCTATTAACAGAAGCATTGGCATTCAGCTATATTGCTGAAGCCTAACAGGGGAAACTTCACTCATGCTGCCAATCAATTTATTCGGAAGTCTTAGTATCGTCCTAGCGCTAAGCCTTAATTTAATCTCTGCACACGCTGAAATTAAGCGCACTCTTACAGGTAAACCAGATTTGTCTGGTACATACGATACCGGCACGCTGACACCACTGACTAGACCAAAAGAATTTGGTGACAAGCAGTTTATGACCATCGAAGAAGCGGCAAAAGTGCAACAGCAAATGGCCGCGCGCTACGAAATTTTTAACCGTGAGAGCAGTGCGGATCGCAAAGCGCCCGTAAAAGGCGGAGACGGAAACAATACAGCTGGAGCCGGTGGCGTAGGCGGCTATAATGCGTTTTGGGTCGACCCGGGCAGTGACATCTTTAAAATTGACGGCAAGTTCAGAACCTCGATTCTTTACGCGCCAAAAAATGGTCAGCAACCGAAAATGAAGACCGCAGCATTAGTACGCAGTGCGGCAATATACGAAAGTTTCAGGCATGACAACGACGGCACCGCCTCATGGCTTGCGCGCAAAGGGCCCGGCCCCTTCGACGGCCCAGAAAGCCTAGCGCCCTCAGAACGCTGCCTAATAAGTTTTGCGGCAACAGTACCGACAATTCCCAGTCTGTATAACAACTATAAACGCATTATCCAGACCGACGATCACGTAATGATTTTGCAAGAGATGGTTCATGACGCGCGCATTATTCGCATAAATTCGAAGCACACCTCCGTCGAAAACAGGAAATCTTTAGGCGACTCCATCGCATATTGGAACGGGGATGTTTTGGTCGTAGAAACTACCCACTTTAAAGTACCTAACGGCCTGTTTGGCGCCGATGAAAACCTGATGGTAACTGAACGTTTTAGCCGTATGAAAACCGGTGATTTGCTTTATGACTTTACTGTAAAAGATCCATCAGTCTGGGAAGAGGAGTGGAGTGGAGAGTATGTCTGGTCTACAAACGACAGAAAAGTATATGAATACGCCTGTCATGAAGGAAACTATGCTATGGGAAATATTCTACGCGGGGCTAGGCTACTTGAAAGTGAATGGGATGGAGCGCGGAATTAGGCGTGTATTTATCGCGCGATAATGCTTCTAGTAAAACAGGCAACGCGCCGAGCCACGTTGCCTTAATTGTGCTCAATAACTAAAAATTAAGGAGAAATTTTCTTAGCAACTTGCACTTGGTTCTTCGCGATATTAGCAGCGTTTTTGAGAATACCTTCTCTCCGCTTCATTATCTCAGTCGAATTTTTCTCAATCTTACTGCGATTGGCCTGCATAGATTTAGTCAAAGCGTCCATCTTTTTAGAGTTGGCTAAAGCGTTGGCTTTTACAGATTTTGCGCGGGCGGCATTCTTTTTAACCCGCTCTGCATTCTTCGCAGGCGTCGCCTTCTTAGCGGAGAGACTTCCACCCAATATTTTGGTGTTCTCTGCGATTTGACCATCGTTAAATTTAACAATGTTCTCATTAGCTTTCATGATGGTGCTATTAATGTCGATTAGCATTTCATTTACCAGAACCATCTTCTCGTTAACGCTGAGAACCGCACTATTCAGGTTAGAGCGATGCTCCAGAAAGTCTAAACTGGCTTCGTTAGTAAGAGAGTCTCTATAATTTTTTTCTACGTCGTTATCGGATTCAAGCGTAGCAAGGATAGCCTTTCTATTTCGAAACACATCGTCCGTATTCTGATTCGCTAACTGTCGATTACCCATAAAGGCTGCGGTATAG
>CAJWNY010000094.1 GCA_913043815.1 uncultured Gammaproteobacteria bacterium | reverse complement strand
CAGCAGAGCTATCAAGGTATATTTCATGCCGTACATGATAAAAGAATTGTCTCCCCGGTTATAATACTCACGTGAAAAACTCCAAAAAAACAATCCTAGCTTGGTGTAAAGAGGTGACAGGCGCCGATATCAGCTTACTCTCACTCAGAGTAGAAGCCAGCCACAGAATTTTTTATCGCACCGTCGGTGATCCACCCAGCAGTTGTGTGGCTATGTCGAGCCCCCCTGAATTAGAAAATAACGACCAATTTCTTGCGCTGGCCGAGCTGTTTCATGCAGATGGTCTTGGTGTGCCCCAGATCATCCATAAAGATTTAGGGCTGGGTTACTTTCTCATGCAGGACCTTGGTAGCACCCATTTAGACGACCTCTACCCACCAACCCAAACCGCAACCGATCTCCAGGCAAATTCTGCGACCCACCCGCTGGCAGAAGAAGCCATTAAGGCGGCCCTTGATACGTTGCAGCAACTACAACCAATACACAGCGCGCTCATACCCAGCTACGACCAAGCGCGCATGGAAATGGAGTTTGATCTCTTTGGCGAGTGGTTTGTAGACAAGTTACTCGGCGCTCAGATCACCCGCAAGCAACTTGAACTTTTAGCGACGGCAAAACAATTACTGGTTAACGCCATGTTAGAGCAGCCCCAGGCTTGCGTGCATCGCGACTATCACAGCCGTAATTTGCTTTATCAAAATAGTCATTCAGGCCAACAGCCCAAGATAGGCATTGTAGATTTCCAAGATGCGCTTATTGGCCCGGCACTCTACGACCCTGCATCGCTACTCCGCGATTGTTATTACACATTCTCAGAACAAGACATTGATACCTTACTTGGGCACTACATAAACGCCAGCCCGTTGTTTACGCAGTACAAATACGATGCAACAACCGACCACGCAAAAATTAAAACCTGGTTCGACTTCACCGCCATGCAACGACAGATAAAGGCAGTGGGCATATTCGCTCGTCTACATTTGCGTGACGGCAAGTCTAGCCACCTAGAACACGTACCCACGGTAATGAAGCGTCTAGCTGTTGTCGCAAACGCTTACAGCGAAACCCAAGATCTGGCGCAATTCTTCCAAAGTTTACAAGCGCCGATGAAAAACTGTCAGGCCTTGATGCACATATGAAAGCAATCATTTTGGCCGCAGGCCGAGGTGCTCGCCTAGCACCACTCACTGACACAACACCAAAACCTTTGCTACCGGTCAACGGTCAACCGCTGATAGTGCGCCAACTGCAACAATTGCGCGCCGCCGATATCACTCATGTGGTCATCAACCTTTATCACCTCGGAGATCTAATAGCGCACGCGCTGGGCAACGGCGAAAAGTTTGGCATGCAAATAGCCTATAGCCATGAACAGTCCTTATTAGAAACCGGCGGCGGCATTAAAAATGCACTGCCTCTTTTAGAAGAGGAGGAATTTATTGTGTGTAACGGCGACATATATACCGACTTTGATTTCAGCAGCCTACCCAACGCATTAGCGCCCAACGATACTGCCCACCTTGTTTTAACGCCCACACCAAAGACTCGGGCGCGCGGCGATTTTGAATACAGCCAAGGGCGGGTGACTCAACGAGGGGACGACTTTGTTTATTGCGGTATCTCAATATTCTCTCAACACATATTTGCCAACAGCCCAAAAGGTGCCTTCTCCAGCCGAGATCTGATGTTTGAGGCTATCGAACAAGGTCAATTGTCTGCTCAAGTGCATAGCGGGCAATGGACAGATATCGGCACCCTCAACGACTACGCCAAAGTTAGTGGCAACTAGTACCTGGGCTTCAAAAAGCCTTTAACCGCACTCAAATTAGTTTTCCAATCACGCTCAAATTCTTATCATTTTTCACGAAAAAATAGGGTATTCCCCGACCGCTAAGTTAGAATTGCCGCTCTGCCACAAACTACCCAGATATATCTATGAGCCAATGGATTTGCCCTTCTATTTTAGCCGCTGATTTCACTCGCTTAGGCGATGAAGTTCGCAATGTCTTAGCCGCAGGCGCAGACACCATTCACTTTGACGTAATGGACAACCACTACGTACCCAATTTATCTATTGGGCCACTGGTGCTGAGTTCTTTACGCAAAGCGGGCATAGACGCCTGCATAGACGTGCACCTAATGGTGAAACCGGTAGATAGGTTAGTAGAAGATTTCCTGCACGCCGGCGCAGACTATATTACCGTGCACCCGGAATCGACCGAACACTTGCACAAAACTTTATCAATGATCCACGAAGGAGGCGCCAAAGCAGGATTGGTGTTTAACCCTGCGACGCCAATGGATGTATTGGCTGAGGTCATCGACATCGTTGATTTGGTGCTCATCATGTCGGTCAACCCAGGCTTTGGCGGACAATCATTTATTCCCTCCAGCTTGACCAAACTGGCCAACGCTCGCGAGCAAATTGACGCCAGCGGTCGCGCTATTCGCCTGCAAGTAGATGGAGGCATTAAGATCGAAAATATTGGCGCTGCAGCCAAAGCCGGAGCCGATGCATTTGTTGCGGGGACAGCTATTTTTGGCGCAGAAGATTATGCGCAAACCATTACCGCCATGCGCGCTGAAATTACCGGGGCCAGCGCTTAATCGCGGCGCGCTAATATGAAAAATCAATATGACGCCTACCTTTTCGACCTCGACGGCACATTGGTTGACTCAGCGCCTGACATTGGCGCTGCACTAAACCACAGCCTTAAACAGGCGTCCCTACCCGTTGTTTCTTTAGACTTAGTCCGCCATTGGATAGGTCATGGCTCACGCACGCTGGTTCGTCAGGCACTATTGCATCAGCAAATGCAGCCGGAAGATCAGCTCATCGACAAACTACTTGGGCCATTTCTCAGTTATTACGGCGAGCATATTGCTGATCATAGCCAGCTCTATCCAAACACCACGGAAACGCTGCTGGCTCTCAAGCAGCGGGGTGCACGCCTGGCCATTGTCACCAACAAAATCACCGAACTCAGCGTGCCATTGCTCACCGCGTTGGATCTAGAAGCCAACTTTAATTTGATTGTTTGCGGCGACACAACATCCAACCCCAAACCTGCGCCGGACCCCATTCAGCATGTGCTCGATTTTTTCAAAGTGGCCCCTGAGCAAGCACTGATGATTGGCGATTCAGATGCGGACATAGGTGCAGCCCGGGCGGCCCATATAGATGTGGTGTGCATGCGCGACGGCTACAACCACGGGGTGGATGTTGCCACCCTGAACCCGGATAAGGTCATAGATAACATCAAAGAGCTGCTTTAAAGGGCGCTGCCTTGGCGCTTCTTTCACTTTCTTAAAGTGCTTTTCTAAAGTGCTTTCTTTCCATACTTTATTAAAGTATCCAGATAAGAAGGTCCTACGGCACTTGCCTCGAATTTTGGGAAATTTTTCAGGTAATCGCCGGCTTTTTGCCGCCAACAAGAACTTCAGTCTTCCAAAACGCCAATTTCGCGTGGTAGCCTTCGGTTCTGCATAAAATTCTGGACGTGGCGATGCCGTGTTACGACATAAAAGATGAAAAAAACGGAACCCTTCCGTTACAAGGACGTTGGCGACGCTAACCCGACCATCTGCTGGCAGCCACGCTGCCCGCCTTTTTTTTCGTCCAAATCTTATGTTAAAGGAATATCATGAATACTACTTTACCGGTCTACAATCGTGTCCCCGTTGTTCACGAAACCCTAGCTGATCTCGACACCCCGTTATCTGTTTATTTGAAACTTGCTCAAGGCCCTTACTCCTACCTTTTGGAGTCGGCTCAAGGCGGCGAGAAATGGGGACGTTACTCTATCATTGGGCTACCAGCGCGCACCCTCATCAAAGTGCACGGCAACAAAATTGAAGTGATCACAGATAAAGAGGTGGTGGAATCCGTTGAAAGTGACGATCCACTGACCTTCATCGAGGCATTTCAGGCACGCTTCAACGTCACAGAAACTGAAGGCTTGCCCAGATTCTTTGGCGGCTTGGTCGGTTACTTTGGCTACGATACCGTTCGCTATGTCGAGAAGAAACTCGCCAACAGCACGCCCAAAGATACCCTAAACACCCCAGACATCGTCTTGATGGTCAGCGAAGAGGTTGTGGTATTCGACAACCTCAAAGGTCGAATGCAAATGATCAGCTTGGTAGACCCGGATGCCCCCAAGAGCATTGACGACATGCGAAACGAACTCCGGGCTAGAGCGGCGTCACTGTCGCTGCCTGTAACTGGCGTCGAACATGGCACGGCTAATCAGGTCATTGTAGAAAGCGACTTCGTATCAGAATTTGGTGAAGACGCTTTTAAGGCTGCGGTTGAAAAAATTCGCGATTACACAATAGACGGCGACATCATGCAGGTGGTTCTGGCCCAGCGCATGAGCATTCCATTCCAGGCACCGTCCATTAACTTGTATCGCGCACTGCGCAGCCTCAACCCTTCGCCTTATATGTACTTTATGGATTTAGACGACTTCGAGATAGTCAGCTCATCTCCAGAAATACTAGCGCGCTTGGAAGACGGCAAAGTCACAAACCGACCATTAGCTGGCACGCGCAGACGCGGCCACACAGAAGCCGAAGATCTGGCCCTTGAAGAAGAGCTAAAAAACGACCCCAAAGAAATTGCCGAGCACCTAATGCTTATCGACTTAGGTCGTAACGACGTGGGTAGAGTGGCGCAACCGGGCACGGTCACAGTAACCGAAAAATTTATGATCGAGCGCTACTCTCACGTTATGCACATTTGTTCCAATGTGGAGGGCATGCTCAAGCCCGGAAAGAGCGCCATGGATGTGCTGCGAGCGACTCTGCCCGTAGGCACTTTGTCTGGCGCGCCCAAGGTCAGAGCAATGCAAATCATTGACGAACTAGAGCCGGTTAAACGCGGCATCTACGGCGGCGCAGTAGGCTACCTAGCCTGGAACGGCAATATGGATACAGCGATAGCAATTCGCACCGCCGTGGTAAAAGACGGCAAACTCCACATAGAGGCTGGCGGAGGTATCGTTCACGACTCGATACCCCGCTTAGAGTGGAAAGAGAGTCTGAACAAAGGCCGCGCCATATTTCGCGCGGCGGCAATGGCTGAGAACAAACTCATCAATCCAGCCCCCTAATTGCCCGCTTCAACCAGAAACAGCTTAGCCAAACAGCTACTCCATAAAAGGGAGACCGAACATGATTTTGATGATTGATAACTACGATTCTTTTACCTACAACATTGTGCAATATTTGTTGGAACTTGGCGCCGAAGTCGAAGTTCGACGCAACGACGAAATCACTATCGCTGAGATAGAAGCCATGGCCCCGGAGAAAATTGTCATTTCTCCCGGACCCTGCACACCCAATGAGGCAGGTATATCACTTGAAACGGTAGATCACTTTGCCGGCAAAATTCCTATTCTGGGCATCTGCCTTGGACATCAAAGTATAGGGCAATGCTTCGGAGGCACCATCGGCCGCGCAGGCAGTGTTATGCACGGCAAAACCTCCGCCATACACCACCACGGGGACGGCGTTTTTGCAGGTCTAAAGCAACCTTTTGAGGCCACCCGTTATCACTCTCTCGTGGTAGACAAGGCCACGCTGCCAAACACTCTAGAAGTAACTGCTTGGACAGAGAAAAATGGAGAGGTGGATGAGATCATGGGGCTACGACACCGAGAGCTAGCTATTGAAGGTGTCCAGTTTCACCCCGAGTCTATTCTCACCGAGCATGGTTATGACCTACTGAACAATTTTCTCAAAAGTTAAGACCAAAAAGGCAAATTAGAAAGATGAATATACCCACAGCGCTGGCAAAAATTGTCGACGGTCACAACCTTAGCCAAGAGGATACCGCCAGAGTCTTTCAACAAATCATGTCTGGAGAAGCAACGGCAGGCCAAATAGGGGCTATCCTTGCGGCATTGCGCGTAAAAGGCGAAACCCCTGAAGAGATTGCTGGGGCCGCCATGACTATGCGCGCCCTTGCAAACAAGGTGCTTGTTAAGACAGACCACTTGGTCGATACCTGCGGTACCGGCGGCAGCGGCGCAAAACTGTTCAACATTTCCACGGCGGCGGCGTTTGTAACTGCGGCAACAGGTGCGAGTGTGGCCAAACACGGCAATCGAAAAATAACCAGCTTCAGCGGCAGTGCAGATGTATTGGAAGCGGCAGGCGTAGAACTTAATTTGACGGTTGAGCAAATTACTACCTGCATAGAAGAAGTCGGCATAGGCTTTATGTTCGCCCCAGCCCATCACAGCGCCATGCGCTTTGCCGGTCCAATACGCCAAGAAATTGGCATTCGCACAATGATGAATGTACTGGGTCCCATGACAAATCCAGCGGGCGCAAAAAGACAAGTCATTGGCGTATTTAGTCAAGACTGGCAATACAAAATGGCCGAGGTGTTAAAACTGTTGGGGTCAGAGCACGCTTTGATAGTGCATAGCCACGGCCTAGATGAAATACGCCTAGACGCACCAACTAACGTGGTAGAACTAAAAGGCGGTATCATTAGCCAATATGAAATCAATCCGCAGCAGTTTGGCTTTAGCCCACGCAGCAACGCTGAATTAAGCAAACTGGTCGCTACGTCTACAGAATCAAGTTTGGCACTGCTCAAACAATCAATGACGGATGACACCAGTGCGGCGGCGGACATTGTTAGCCTCAACGCTGGAGCCTCTATTTATGCTTCAGGCGTTGCGACCAGCTTGGCCAACGGCATTGCTATGGCACAAGACGCCATCTCTACCGGCTTGGCTAATGAGCGTTTCAATGAGTTGGTTCGCGTGACCAAAATGATGCAAGAGGCCTAATTAGCAAAGGGCCGTTAGCGAACGCTCAACAGTCCCTACCCATGCTGAAATGCCCAACCCTCAATACCTTAGCAAAAAGAAATTATCCTATGAGCAATATCCTCGAACAAATCATCCAAACAAAGCATGAGGAATTGGCAGTTCGTAAAGCCCAATGCTCGTTAAATGAACTGATTGGGATTGCCAACAAGGTTGCCCCAAAAGGTGGCTTTATTGACGCATTGCGCAAGCAAGCGTTAGCAAAGAAACCCAGCGTAATTGCAGAGATCAAGAAAGCCTCACCAAGCAAAGGCGTGATCAGAGAAAATTTCGATCCCGCAGCCATCGCTAAAAGTTATGCCGAACACAATGCCACCTGCCTATCAGTGCTAACGGATGAGCAGTACTTTCAAGGTTCAGATGAGTACCTAAGAAGGGTGCGATCCAGCGTAGATTTACCTATCATTCGCAAGGATTTCACCATAGACGCCTACCAAGTTTATGAAGCGCGCGCACTGGGCGCCGACTGCATCCTACTCATTGTCAGTGCCCTAGACCAAGCAAACCTGAAAGCGCTTTATGAACTTGCAACAACTATTGGTTTGGACGTGCTGATAGAGATTCACGATGGCGCAGAATTAGCCCGTGCGCTGGAATTGTCGCCTTCGCTTATTGGGATTAATAATCGCGACTTGAAGACATTTGCAACTAGCCTGCGCACAACCATCGACCTGTTAAAGCACATACCAGCAAACGTTACCGTGGTGACTGAAAGCGGCATTTCTAACGCAGAGGACGTGGCATTAATGAAAAGCCATGAAATTTACTGCTTCTTAGTTGGGGAGGCCTTTATGCGTGAGGAAAATCCGGGGCGCGCATTGCAGCAATTGTTTTATAAATGAGGTAGCGCTCGCCCGGCACAAGCAAATCTGTGCGCTTAGAGATATTGTGCTTCTAACTTAGAACCACAATGTTCTTGCCGGCCACTGAAATTTTTTCAGCCAGTGACAGTTCTTTGATGGCTCTACCTACCATTTCTCGGGAACACCCCACCAAACTACAAATCTCTCGACGCGTAATCCGTATTTGCATGCCATTAGGGTGGGTTATTGCAGCCGGGCTATTGGCCAAGTAATTCGGTGTATTTTCTACCTGACCCGTAACGTCGAGAACCACCAAATCATTAATTCTGTCGTCGCTACAATTTAGCCGTTGGGCTAATTCTGTTGTCATCCGGAGTAAGCATTCTGGGTGGCGTTGGCAAATTCATGGAAAGTCTGCTGTTGGTATTTCAGCAATTTTACATTTTTCCCTCGCTTTAAAGTTAGCCTTGTAATCGGCGCCGACTAGCAGTGTCGGGACTCCGCCAATAAAGTCTCCACGGCCCAAATAATCTAAAACCAATTCACGCCCATCGGGGCTGTAACGATATGCTGTGAGAGAGCCGTCCAAAATATAGGTCACGCTGTTTGAGCTTTCGCCATCTCTATAAACAATACTTTTTGCGCGCACCTTTGCACATGATGCAGCGCGCAGGAATTCTACAATAGCTGGTGCGCCGATATCACCAAATGCAGACAAACAGTTTAGGTTTATGGGGAAGCCGGCAGCCTTGGACAGTCCGGCAGTTATATCAAAATTTCCGCCAAGTTTAGATCCTATGTTCTCACTGACCTTTTGTTGGATAGGGCTTTAACCCGACCTTAACTCAAGACCAACGCTGTTTTTTGTTTTGCCTGAGTAACTCGCCGTGTGTGTTTGTCTCTTTGAAAACTGAAATGCGCTTAGCAGTGCCTCGGCCGTAATAGTTCCGCGCGCAGGATCATTTGCGCTTCGCGTTTTTTGGGGGCTGCCCACAACTGACTTTGAACGCGGCCTCTGTTGAGTATGAGTGTGAGTGTGAGTGTGACTGTGACTGTGCATTGTTTGATCTGTTCCTATTAC
>CAJWNY010000093.1 GCA_913043815.1 uncultured Gammaproteobacteria bacterium | reverse complement strand
TGCTCAGCGGCTGCGCAGGCATCGCCCCGAAGACTGAACAGGCCGCCAGTGCACAACAAGAACAAGTCGACCCCACTCTACAACGCAAACTCAATACGCTTGAGGATCAAGCGGCGTTAGCCATAAAGCAAAACCATCTAGCGTACCCAAAGGCAGGCAGCGCGGTGAACCTTTTCGAGCAAATGCTCGCCCTCAACCTAGGCAACAAAGAGGCTACTCGTGGTCTTGAGCAGGTGGTAGAACAATACATTGCATTGGCACTGGCGGCGGCAGATGACCGATTATTTGCAAAAGCCAAATCGATGCTCGCTCAAGCCCTCTTGGTAGACGCCAGTCACCCGTCGCTGGAGCCAACAATGACGCAACTACGCCTGCTGGAAAATGCTCAGCGCAAAACCATCAAGCTCAACGCTAAACAACTATTCACTTCAGCGACAAAAGACAAAATTACCATCCTAGTTAAACGCGGCAATAGAAACTGCCGCTACGCTATTGCGGCGAACAACGATGAACAAGGGCGCTGGATCTACAAAACTATAAAAAGCGCAGCACCTAATGACCGGCCCAAAGCAAAAATAATTATTTCTTCACCCACCAGAATCGAGCAAATATGTTTAACGATCTCAGAATAAAAAAATCAGCACATTCAGCGAGCAGGTTACCAGCTGGCAGGTTTATACTTACGCTCGGCATTTTCATAGCCTTCACCGCGTGCGGCGGAGCCACCACCGATACTAGTACTAGCACCTCAGCAGCGCCTTTACTTGAGGTGAGCAATGCTAAAGTTCGCGGCCTATTGCCCGATCGCAATATGACGGCCGCCTACTTCACACTGAAAAATAATAGACCTGCTGCCATCACACTGAACGGTGCTAAATCTGCATCTGCGGGCAAGGTGGAAATGCACACCGTTGAAATGGTGGCAGAACAAATGCGCATGCGCCCGCTCTCCGAGGTGCTTATAGAAAGTGGGCAAAGTGCAATGTTCGTCAGCGGCGGCCACCACTTGATGCTATTCGACGTTGCAGACATCCAAGCATCTATGGCAATTACCCTGCAGTTTACCGACGGTACAGAGTTGCCCGTGGAGTTCAGTAAAGTCGATATCGCTGGCGGCGGGCATTGACTAGTATTCTGCTCAAACGCCCCTAAATTGCTGTTGCAAAAGTGGCCGCGCAAATACCTAACTAAGAAGATAATTAAGAATGAAATGGAAATTCTGGCAATCGACAGATTCAGACTTGAAACAAGCTAAAGTAACCGAAAGCGATAACCCCAAAAGCACCATATTTCGCGTCGCCGCAAGCCTTATAGCCGTCTACCTCATCGGCGCCATAATTGTCGGCATAATTTGGTCTAGAGAACCTGCTGGGCTAGATGGTTTCAAGGGCCTCGAGAAGCAGCCTGATTCAGCTCAAAGCGATGTAACTGGTACAACTACTACGGCCATATTCATCGGCGTGGCAGACAAAATGTTACACAAATCTGGCGGCTATCTGAGCAACGACATTTTTCCGCCGGGCGTTTGGCTAGACAACATGCACAACTGGGAATTTGGTGTGCTCACGCTACTGCGTGATACAGCGCGAGTTTACCGCAACGATATTTCGCGCTCACAAAGCCAGTCCGCAGAAAACAAAAATCTGGCAGAGGCAGAGGGGAAGTTCTTTTTCAAAAACGACTCGTGGTTTTTGCCTAGCACCGAAAATACTTACACTGAAGGCATCGACTTCTTCAAAATCTACCAAAAGCAGCTCGCCAACAACCAAAATAACGAGGCACAATTTTACGCCCGCGCTGACAACCTACAGCAATGGCTTGCCACCACGGAAACTCGACTTGGCAGCCTGTCCCAAAGACTTTCCGCTAGCGTGGGTAAACGTCAACTCAATACTGCCCTTGCTGGCGACAGCTCGGCCAGCCAAAGCACCCGCGCGCCAAGCGATCGACTTGTGCAAACGCCGTGGCTAGAAATTGACGACGTTTTCTACGAGGCCCGGGGGTTTACTTGGGCGCTGATTCACTTGCTGAGGGCAGTAGAGGACGATTTTGGCGAGGTGCTGGACAAAAAAGCAGCGAGAGTTTCCTTGCGTCAAATCATCCGAGAATTAGAACCCACCCAGCAAACTCTTTGGAGTCCAATGATTCTAAACGGCGACGGCTTCGGTATTGTTGCCAATCATTCATTAATCATGGCGTCACACATTTCCCGCACAAATGCAGCCATCACCGACCTCAGAGTACTCCTTACCCAGGGTTAAAATCTAAAACGACAATTTTTTAATGAGTCTTTGGCAAGATATTCGCCATAGACTTTACTCTACAACTCATCAGGAGGGCGAAACCAATAGGCGGCGCACTCCAATGTCGCAGCCTACTCTATATTTTGTGATTTCAACTGGCATGTAGCGCAGACATCGGTATCATCTGACACGCTCGATGGAGCGGACGCAAAGGTAAACCCCTCGGGGATAAAATCTGTTTATCAAATCAAAACAGTGCATATAGTGTATATCTAAAAAACCTTTAGCTTAGGGTTGTGCAGCCGCTCTTCAATAACTTAATTCTCTGTTGGGGACCGAAATGAATGATCTCTCTCTCATCCCACCGTTAGTAGGTGTAGTGGGTTTACTTGTCTCTTTTGTGATTTATGCAGTCGTAAGGAGTTATGACCCTGGAACCGCAGCATTAAACAAGATTGCTGATGCTATTCACGAAGGAGCAATGGTATTCATGCGTCGTGAATACAGCATGCTTTCGATGTTCGCTTTAGTTTTGCTGATTGGTATTTACTTTACTCCAGGACTAGGCCCTGACACTGCCCTGGCTTTCTTAGCTGGCGCGCTTTCTTCTATGCTTGCTGGCTGGTTCGGTATGTATACCGCCACCCAAGCAAATGTTAGAACCACAACAGCAGCCCACAACTCGGGCCAAGCCGCCGCTCTTTCTGTAGCTTTTTTTGGCGGATCCATTATGGGCTTAGCCGTCGCTTCATTAGGCTTATTGGGCTTAGGGCTTGTTTACTGGTACTTCGGTGGGGACCCTGAAACAGTTCATCATATCCATGGCTTTGGCATGGGCGCCTCAGTGGTTGCGCTCTTTTCAAGAGTGGGTGGCGGTATCTTTACCAAGAGCGCTGATGTTGGCGCGGATTTAGTGGGTAAGCTAGAGCAAGGTATTCCAGAGGATGACCCACGCAATCCTGGCGTTATTGCAGATAACGTGGGCGACAACGTCGGTGACGTAGCAGGCATGGGGTCTGATATCTTTGAATCCTACTGCGGCTCAATGATCGCAACTATCGCTATTGCGGCCACTTTAGCATTAGGGTCTTTGAACATGTTGGTGCCCGGCGCCAGCGAGGGTGACGCTCGCGCCGCTCTAATGTTTTTGCCTTTAGCGTTAGCCTCACTTGGGCTCATAGCTTCCATTATCGGAATAGGTATTGTCCGTGGATTTTCTACAGCAAACCCTGCTGTTGCGTTACGAATTGGCATGATTGGCACCCCGATCCTATTCATTGCTGCAGGTTACTTCATGCTGCAGAATCTTGGTGTGTCGAATAACATTTGGCTTTCTGTAGTATTTGGCGCCGCAGGAGGTGTCGGCATAGGGCTCATCACTGAGTACTACACCTCCTCAACTCCGGTTGTGCGAATTGCAGAGTCGGGCAAAACGGGCCCAGCTACTGTGATGATTACAGGCTTGGCTGTGGGCATGCAGTCGGTTGTTGGTCCTCTGCTTATTATATGTGGCATTATTTATGTATCGACAGAATTAGCTGGACTCTACGGCGTTGGTGTTGCCGCAGTTGGCCTCTTGGCAACAGTGGGTATGACTATGGCAGTAGACGCATACGGTCCCATCGCAGACAACGCCGGCGGCATTGCGGAAATGGGTGGCTTGGGTGAGGAAACTCGAGCTATTACAGATTCCTTAGACGAGCTGGGCAACACTACGGCGGCAATGGGTAAAGGCTTTGCGATCGGCGCAGCGGCACTTGCAGCGCTTGCCATTATTGCGGCTTTCGTAGAAACCATCAGTAGCCAGCGCGGCGGCGATTTCATTCTGCATATCGGAGACCCTATGGTTCTCATAGGGTTATTTATTGGCGGCATGGTGCCATTCCTAATTGCTAGCATGACCATGACCTCAGTGGGTGAAGCGGCGATGGAAATGATTGAAGAAATCCGCCGACAGTTCCGCGAGATCCCCGGTCTTATGGAAGGCACTGCAGATCCAGACAGTGCAAAATGTGTAGACATTGCGACCACTGCTGCTCTTCGTCGCATGCTAGCGCCAGGGATTATTGCGGTGGCTGTACCTATCGTTGTCGGCTTTGGTCTTGGAGCAGAAGCACTTGGCGGCTGCCTCGGCGGCGCTCTGCTAGGTTGTGTTTTACTCGCTTTAACAATGGCAAATGCTGGTGGCGCTTGGGATAACGCTAAAAAATATGTTGAAAAAGGCAACCTTGGCGGCAAAGGTTCTGACGTTCATTCCGCAACTGTAGTCGGCGATACAGTGGGCGACCCGTTCAAGGATACTTCTGGACCTGCAATGAACATTCTAATAAACGTTATGGCCATCGTTAGTTTGGTTATCGCGCCAGTACTTAGCTGAGTATCAACTAACAACTCGCTGACGGGCTTTATAAAAGGCCCGTAATCAAAAAGGGGCCACGGCCCCTTTTTTCTTCTCGATTATTTCTCTCCAGCATCGAACATCGCACCCAAACTTTCCCAAGACTTTAGATTGGATCTTGTGAAATTCCACCTCAGAAACTGGGATCTGACCAAACCGTCCGAACCACCGATCAACAATGCATAGTGAAAGACTTCAACAACAGTATAATTGTCACCACGCCTAGACACTAAATTGAGTAACAAAAAGAAAAGAAACGTAGTGAGTTAGGTAAAAACCAAAAAGTTATCAATAAAACTTTCATAAATCGGCTGTTTAGAGCGAACGCGGAATAACGACAACAACCGATTGGATAGAGGGTGCGTTCTGCGCTCAGAGATAGCTAATCGCTTTAATTCTGACCTGGCCAGCTCTCACTGCGCGCTGAATAAGTCTTGTTTGCTATTGCTCAGCGACATATCTCAAACGCAGCTATCTAAGAACTATTCCTATTACTGAAAGCCTCTGTCAACTAATAGCGCACATAAGAAATTATAATAATGGCGCCCATTTTACCGTTTGTTGATTCAGAGGGTTCGCTATTTCCGTCAGAATATACGCAGAACCGCAACCTTCACTTAGTGCGCAATCGTTAAAGCGCGTTATAGATCGGATTTTTTAAGTGTTGCACTGTACGCTTTTTTTAGCTTTCTGACTCAGGGTCGAAGCAAATTGCACCCCTCTTTCGCTGGCAGCACCCCATAACCTCTGAGATAAGACCAAACATGACCCCCACATAAAGCAGCGGTAAATTATTGAGAGCAGTTACAGGGAGTCGTTTTGAATCAGCCTTACCCACAACCAATTACAGACATATCTACTTAAAGACTAAGCAGCCTCGTAAAAACATCTATGTGGGCTTTTGCCTGGTCTTCATCTAAGGGAATACCGGTTACATTTATACGGCAGCGAGAAGCTGCAAACACAGGGTAAATATGGGCTTTATAAAACGCTTCCTCACAACCCTCTGAGCTCAGCAGGTTACGGAACAGTCCTGCATATTGAGGTGAAAACGCTGCAGCCAATGGGTGGCCTTGTAGCAGCTTTTGCCATAACGCTTGAGCGTCAGCCACCCGCTGCAAAGTTTGCCCATGCTCAAGCTCTAATACCGGGCGATTTTCTACCAGACTACGAATAAACGCTCTGCTAGCTGGATGCTCAAAGGCAGAACCACGGCCGCGGTTAATGGTATTCATTGCGCCAGCCAAAAGCTTGCGCTTTTGATGATCTGGCTCGTAGACCAGCGTTAACCCACAGGGGCGCAAAGTAAAGGATCTGAACGCTTTTGTTGGACTTAAAGAAAGAGCGAAAGAACAACCAGCCTGCAAAAACGGCAAAAGGTAATGATCACAACTGCGCTGCATAACAGCATCATAGCCTTGGCCTGCAAGCATTCCGGCATTTTCAAAACCCGGATACGCGCGATCTAATACAATAGGCAACCTTAACTCGGCGCAAATTTCAGCCCGGGTTCGAATAATCGCCGCTGGGCAAACATAACCTGTAGAGTTATGTGGAGCAGCCTGCATCACTGTAAGCAAATGAGGCGCTACTACTTCTTCCTTATGTAACCCATAGGATTCAAAGCCAACTCTGTTGCTGGCTGCAATAGACTGATAGACCGGCCAAGACAACTCTTCTACTGCCAGTGAAGTGATTTTTGAATTCATCATTAGGTACATTTGTACAGCCGTGTTAACCGCGCCAGTGCCCGCGTCAGATGGAGTCACCAGCAGAAAGTCACCCCAAAATTTTGCGGGGATACGCTGCCACCTCAAGACTTGTTGTAGTAGTGCTGCCGACAGTGTTTTAGAACTTAAGTAGGTGGCAGCGGCGCCCTCTTCGCTGGCTTGTATTGTTTGCGCCATCAACTCTTGTGATGTGGGCATAGGCCTGCCATGGCCGTCTAGAATAATGCCAATACCATAGTTAGCCGCTTGGCTGTCAGCTTTAGCCAACAAGTCCGCTACTTGGTTTACATCTGCGCCGCCATCGCGCAATGCCTGAGCACGGGCCACTAGGTCCTTCGCGGAAAATTGTTCTTCGTTAACCATCACTTTTACAACCTAGTCGTTATTTGTTGGGCCCCTTATTCGCTGAATAAAGTTTCCTCAATGGACTTTTGAGGCTTTAACTATCATGAAGTGGATCTTCTCCATGGCGAAACCAAGCTGGCGGTTGTGCATGTCAAATGTACGTCACTGGCATTGCTTACGGATCTGCACCTACCGCACCCATGCGTAAAATGATGGGAGCCAAATGCGTCCAGTCGGCTATTAAATGAGTGCCGCACACACCGAGATTGGCGCTACTTGCCCTGAGAAGATTCAAAATTACCGACCAGGCTAAAGCCTTGCAGCTAGCGAAAATGATCCTGATGAACTCATGCAGTGGAACGCAAAGCTAAAAGGCTACCACCACTTTTCCGATAGCTTCTTAGCAACTAGCTGATTTTTCAATGTCACATACACCGGCAGTCCATCCTTATAGGTTGGATAATCCTCCCCTTTTATCAGCGGCGCCAAGTATTTGCGCGCGCGCGGTGTAATACCAAAGCCGTCTTTGCTGATGTAATTTTTAGGCATGAATTTTTCTATATTCGCCACTTTGGCAAGCTTGGCTTCACCAATCTTCCACTTATAGGGGCTGTCACTGGTGCGTATAATTATTGGCATTACCGCACTTTTACCAGCCAAGGCAAAATCAACTGCAGCCTTACCTAGCGCGTAGGCTTGTTCAACATCGATAGCCGACGCAAGATGCCGCGCCGAGCGCTGCAGATAATCAGATACTGCCCAGTGGAACTTGTAGCCCAACTTATCTTTAACCATCGCCGCAATGGTAGGCGCAACACCACCCAACTGAGTATGGCCGAAAGCGTCTTTGCCGCCGCCAGATTCACCAAGAAAAGTACCATTTGCGTAACGTGCGCCCTCTGAAACAACAACCACACAATAACCTTTGGCTGTGACTGTTTCTTTAACTTTGCGCAAAAACGCCTGTTTTTGAAATGGCACCTCAGGCAAAAGAATAATATGTGGCGCATCGTCGTCGCTGGCGTGCGCCAGCGCGCTAGCCGCAGCAATCCATCCGGCATGACGCCCCATCACCTCTAAGACGAACACCTTGGTTGACGTTTCACACATCGAAGCCACATCTAAAGCCGCCTCACGAGTTGAGGTAGCAACGTACTTCGCCACAGAGCCAAAGCCAGGGCAACAATCGGTAAAAGGTAAATCATTGTCTACCGTCTTAGGTATGCCAATGCATTGCAACGGGTACTTTTTTTGGCGACTCACCAACGCTACTTTATTGGCAGTATCCTGAGAGTCACCGCCACCGTTATAAAAAAAATAGCGAATATTGTGTGCACTGAATACGTCAATTAGACGGTTGTATTCACGCGCATCCTCTTCGGGAGATTTGAGCTTGAATCTACAAGACCCAAAAGCACCACCAGGCGTACTGCGCAAGCCAGCGATGTCTTTTTTTCTTTCTTTCGAGGTATCAATCAACTCTTCCTGCAAAGCACCAATAATTCCGTTGCGACCCGCGTAAACTTTGCCAATCTTATCTTTGTGCGCGCTAGCTGTTTCTAGCACTCCGCAAGCGGATGCATTAATTACAGCGGTTACTCCGCCAGATTGGGCGTAAAACGCATTCGGCTTGGCCATATAACATCCATAAAAGTAAACTAAGAGCGCCAATTGTCCGCGAACCAACAAATTTGTGCGACAATTTCCCGCAATAAAACTAAGAAAAATAAAATGCAGGCAATTTTTTCTATCTTTTGGCGCATAACCAGCCTACAAGACGGACCAGAAACAGTACCCACGAGCAGCAACTTGTTAGCCGCGGTTACCCTCTGCAATATACTAGTCAGCTTAGGTATCTCATTAACTTTGGGCGACAAAAGTTTTTTCACCGTTGCAGCCACCATCGTTATTAATCTAGCAGCGCTATCGTTAATCTTGGCCGGACTACTCGCCATGGTAGGCAAGTCCTCTAGGCTCAGCCAAACGCTGACCGCCTATTTTGGCTGCGACCTGTTACTCAATATATTTGTTGCCATTGC
>CAJWNY010000092.1 GCA_913043815.1 uncultured Gammaproteobacteria bacterium | reverse complement strand
TAATTGGAGATCACTTTTTGTCCAACGACCAAAAAAATTTTATCCTGAATACGATGAGGCTTTTTTGAATGCAGCCTGTAACTCAATGGGTTGGCGGTCTCTTTGTCCTTCTTTTTTGCTTCTTTGTTCCTTCAAAGTCAAGACAATGCTATAACGCACTCATGTTGAAATATTTTATCCCGGTACTCGCCTTTGTCATCATAGGTTGTCAAAACACGGCGCCTAAACCGTCGAATACAGCGCCCTTATCCGGCACCACTAAAATCGCAGAGAGCACCAATGATGAGATCATTGATGCCATTAATGACAGAAAAACCTTTCTTACGGAAAGTGACTTAATTGAAAAACTACCGTCCGTATTGGCTTTTGAACGCCAAGCACTGCAACTGCTAGACGATGCACCGTTGAAGCTAGGCGCTATTGGAGCGGCAATTATTGAGATACGCCCTGCCAGCTTTACCGGTCACTATGCGCTGAAAAAGTTCTACCAGCATGTTGAAAACTCTGAGGGAGTCGTCACTCATGCTAGAAAACTGAATCACCTAAACGCCGCGTTATTACGATCTGGCGATGGCAGCGAAGAGCAGCCCTATAAAATAACCACGAAATATGATGCTGCGATTTTTATCTTGCTGCAAAACAGAAAAATAGTTGGTGAAATTTACCAAACCACAAAAAGCCGCCCACTGGGATTGTTAACTCTTGCTAGAAAAAACACCAACGGCCCGCTAGAAAATACCAAATTTGATTTGTCCGACCTGCTCGTGCCGTTAAGCCAACTCAACATAAAAGAAGAAGCAGGCAGTCCGTGGTCAATTTTGCGGCTTTTTACAGATGAAGAGGATTCTGCGGCGCAAGCGTCTATTGGCACCTATCTCGCCAAGCAACAACGTTATGATTCTGCGACTGGTTGGCTGGAACTGTCGGCGCGCAATGGAAATATGCTAGCGCATACCCTGCTCGCTAGAATTTATGGATATCTTGCAGACGTTACTGATAAAAGGCGCGGGAGTGGCGCCATTGATAAATCGATAAACAAATTAACCGATAAACCAATCGACACACCAAATGCGACTACCGAGGAATTTACCCTCCTTTCCATAAAAAATCATCGACAAGCGATAGCGTTAGGATCTGTTGAGTCTATGTACACTTTAGGCCGTCTTTATATTGAGAGCACCTCAATTAAACCGCCTTTGCAACGCAGTATTCCAGAGGGCGTTGAGTTGATGGAGCGTGCAGGATCTCTGGGCAGTGCCAGAGCCTATCTATTTTTGGCCTACCAAAATGCATCTGGGAAACTATTGGCGCGGAGTGACGAAAAAGCCAACGAGTACTTTGCCGCCGCAGCCAAACTAAAAAACCCTTCGGCGGTTATAAATTACGCTCGGTTTTTAGTATCTTTTCACGAACTAGAACCCCACGAACAATTAATGCCTTTGCTAACTGAATTGGCAGACCAAAACAACGCCAAAGCTATGGTTGCTCTGGGCAACCTGAACGCCCTGGGCATTGGCTCAAGAAAGTCCGCTAGACACGCTGTTTCTTGGTACAAGAAAGCCGTTCGCGTTGCGCAAACCAGCCATCATGAAGAAGCAGATGTAATTAACGAGGTTGCATGGACCCTAGCGTCAACACAAGACAAACCTTTACAACGTAGCCGCTACGCGCAAAAAATCATGGATGCGCTTATGGAAAAAAACCCCCAAGCTAGCTCCCACCCGGAGTACCTAGACACGTGGGCTAATACTTACGCTGCTAACGGTGATTTTTCTACGGCCGTTTCATTGCAAAAGCAAGCCATAGCCTCGGCATCTGCCCAGAATCGTAGTGATATTCTCAAAATCCTAAATGATCATCTCGCTAAGTTTATGTCCGGCCAAGCAATCACCGAACAGACACCTTAAATGTCTACGACAGAAAACCTAGATTTGTTGCGCAACCATACCCGCCTCATAGATGTGCGAGCGCCTGTTGAATTCCATCAGGGCCACATTCCTAACAGTATAAATCTTCCAATTTTGACCGACGAAGAGCGACACAGAATAGGGATTGTCTATAAGCAGCAAGGCAACGAAGCAGCGGCCCGCGTGGGACATAAAATAGTCAGTGGTTCAGTTAAAAAAGAGCGTATCGCTGGCTGGCTTAAAGCTTGTAAAGATGATCCCCACGCACAAATCATGTGCTGGCGAGGGGGGCAGAGGTCTAACCTCGCACAAGCTTGGCTAGAAGAAGCTGGCGCGAGCCAAAAAAAAGTGTGTGGCGGATTCAAGGCGCTGAGACAAATTTGTATTGATGTCCTCGATCAGCCGAACAAAAATTGGTGGCTACTTAGCGGGCGCACCGGTTCAGCTAAAACTGTGATCATCCGTAAACTGGCTAATAGCATTGACTTAGAAGGCTGCGCAAATCATCGCGGCTCAGCTTTTGGTCGTCGCCTAACACCTCAACCTACCCCTGTTACCTTTGAAAATAGCCTAGCCGTTGACTATCTCAACCACAAATACACGGACCTTGTCGTGGAGGATGAAAGCAGAACCATTGGCAGTTTAGGCTTACCTCAGGTGTGGAGCGAGCACATGCAAAGCGCGAGCATCGCGTTAGTGGAGATTAGCCTTGGGGAGCGTATTGCGCACATAGAGAAAGAGTACGTTACCGATGCGTTGGTGGAAGCGAAGAACATGGGCCTCTTACCTGAGCAGATTCAAAAAAACTACCTAGACGCGTTACAGCGCATTAAGCGTCGCCTAGGCGGGCTGCGCCTCAGTGAAATGGAAAAGCGTCTAAACCAAGCATTCGCAGGGCAATGTAGCCACGAAAGCTGGATAAGCTACCTTCTCACTGAGTACTACGACCCTATGTATGACTTTCAACTAAATAACAAAGCAGATCGCATCGCTTTTCGCGGGGATAGAGATTCGGTTTTAGGCTTTCTAAAAACCAAGGAAACGGCAAAAGCTTTACCTCAATAGTCCACATCGGGCCGCCGAACCAACTTGCTATACGACTCTTTTTAACCAACCCATGCTTTCTAAGGAACGCTGTATCGTCCAGAACCGACTCACAACCGTTTTAGCAATTTGCTCACAGCACCCTTGATACCTATCGAGTCCCCTTCTATTTCGTATCTTTTATTTTGAGCCTTCAATAAATTCGCGCATCATGCTAGCTACAACCTCAGGCTGATCGTGATAGGTCCAATGCCCTGCATCGTTAACGTCTAGAAGCTGAACATCCGCAAAATGCTCTAAAGAGCCATTTTGCCCGGTTCGCCATTCCAAACCTTCAGACGCATTGATTAGCAAAATTGGGCAAGCAATATTTTGCCAGAGTGAAATAGTCTCATCAGTAGACAGACCCATAGCGCTAAAGTTATACGTGTAATTATCGTACTTCCAACTGAATCGCCCATCTTCCTGCTGAATGGCGCCGTGCAGGGTTAAATGAAAGGCTTTGTCTTTGGACAACTGAGGATTGGCTTGTTGCATACGCTGGTACGCCTCCTCTAGATTTTCGTAACGCTTTGGCACGCGCCCAGCAAGGGCACGAGTAGCAGCAGACCACTCTCGAATCTTCTCCGCCGTACTTTGAGGCGGCTTACTGAGCGACCAAAGGCCAATACCTTCAATAACAATTAGCTTGGAAACCATTTTTGGATAAACGCCCGCAAAAAGCGACACAATCGCACCGCCTAGACTGTGCCCTACCAATATGACGGGGTCAAAATCGTTTTGATCAATTAGCTGGTAAAGGTCGTATACATAATCATGATACTGATAACCAGAACCCTTTACCCACTCTGAGTCACCGTGGCCGCGAAGATCTGGTGCCACAATATGATAATCCTCGGCATAACCTCCAATGCGTTCCACCATATCGTCCCAGGTACGGCAATGGTCATGAATGCCATGAACTAAAACTATGGTCGGATTATCTCGAGAACCCCACTCAACGTAGTGCAATTTAAGACGTTGGGAAAATAAATTTTGCGAAGTCGCATGAAACGTTGCAGAGGAGGGTAGAGGAAGCGAAGCTGGATCAGATGGCATTTATGGTCCTAGGTTGAGGCTCTTATTTGGAAAATTCGGATTGGAGAATTCAGGTTTGAAAATATCACTCGGTGATGAGCTTCGGCATACTGGAGCCTATTAACTCAGAACTACGCCGTGCAAAAACGTCTCGCACAAACTCGATAAGAACAGTGACTCTTAGAGTATGCCGTAAATCTGGGTGCACCAACATCCACATAGGCGGCCCTAGGACCGGCTCTATCGAATCTATCCGCTGCAGGGTGTTATCTGACTCAGCAACAATACAAGGCAGAAAGGCCAGTCCTAAACCTTTTCTGGCAGCCTCAAGGTGCAATAGCAGGCTGTGGGTGCTAATACTCACAGGCGTGTTGGGCACATGGGATTTAAGCAGATCTCTACAGGTCTGAGATATTTCACTGTCTCCCAGCCAATCTACCCAGGGCAATTTAGCGTGATCCACGTTGCCATTACTTTTTTTCAGCATCGACACCAGGGACTTGGTGCCGTATGCAGCCACTGCGATAGGCGCCAAAACTCTTCCCACCAACGAATCTGAAGGACTATTAGTCACCTGCATGGTGATGTCGGCCTCGCGACGCCCTACATCTAAGCCCTGGTGACTTGGTAAAATATGCAATTCAATATCTGGATAACTCTTCTGAAAGCGGGGCAGTTCTTGAATTAGTAAATTTAACGCCAATACTTCCGGGATGATAATTCTCACAACCCCGGATAGCTTTTTGTCGCGGCCGATAAGATGGCCTTCTATATCGCCCAGATCTTTAGCAACAGCGGCAACCCTCGCCACAACCTCGGCACCCTCAGGGGTAATCACCAGGCCTCTTGCTGAGCGCGAAAACAGCGTGACTCCTAATCTTCGTTCAAATAAATCTAGCCGACGACTTACGGTGGATGCATTTACGCCGAGTGAATCGGCTGCCGCCCGAACCGAAAGTGTTGAAGAAAGAGCTGTAAAATATTTGTAGTCATCCCAATCCAAGAAACATCTCCTCCAAAACGAATAAAGTTCCCCAGATGTGGAGACTTTGACAAACACCGGCGTAAAACCCAACGTTTCCATCGAGTAAAGCTCGAGCGCGAATCTTATCAAAACGCACTTCATAACTTGACGTGCGGGCGTGCTTAGAGCAAAACACATCATGCCACTGTGCCGCGTAAACGCAACACAGTGTTGCGCTACTTTTGGTTGCATTTTTTGCTACTTAAAGTAACATAAATTCTTCTGGTGGCAGGATGCATCAGATATCAGAGAGACATCCGGAACTCCTCTCCCCTCCCCTCTCCGGATGCCTCTCCCTACTCAAAGCGGAGGACTGAAAAGTCCTCCGCTTTTTTAATGCCTTTTTTTTGACTTCCGCTAATATCTCCTAATGAAAAACAAACAGAATACTTCGTATAGCTTTCAGCACATCTGTATTTCACGAGAAGACCCTATTACTTGGGTAACCCTAAACCGACCCGACAAAGCCAACGCACTGAGTCACGACCACTTGGCAGAGATAGAAACTGCGGCCTTGGGATTTCGCGACGATGCGGAAACCAGAGTCGTGATCTTCAACGCCAATGGTCGTCATTTTTCGTCGGGCGCCGACCTTACGGAACCCAAGCACAATCCGCCGCTACCGCTAGTGCAAACTCGCAGGCGTGCCCGCATGGGAGAGCGCGCAATAGAAGCTATTTTAGGCATAGACCAAATAACAATCGCAGCGTGGCAGGGCGCGGCCATGGGTGGTGGCGCGTGTCTTACGACTGCCTGCGACTTCAGAGTGGGCGCTCGAAACTGCTTTATGCAGTACCCGGAAATCGATTTGGGTATTAATTTAATGTGGAAGAGTTTGCCACTTATTCTCAACCTAGTAGGCCCTGCTAGAGCTAAACGCCTGGTTATCGGAGCGGAGCGCTTATACGCAGACCAATTATTGGAGTGGGGAATACTAGACGAACTAGTGGATGCCGAGAAACTCGAACACGCGGCAAAGAAAATGGCTGACTTTTATGGGGGCAAACCGCCGATCGCAGCGCAAATGATCAAGCAATCTACCAACCAACTAGCTAATGCGTTGAACCACGCGATTATGCACATGGATACAGATCAAAATTTACTCAGCGCAGCTACAGAAGATAGACAAACTGCCATCGACGCTTACTTTAGCAAAAAGCCTGGCGACTATAAGGGCAGATAAGAAGTTTAAGCAAACGCCTCGCTAACCTTGCACTAACCCCTACACGAGAACTACTTCGGTGAACTAGTTCCGACTTAGTTAATCACTGAGGGCCGGCCCATCTCAACATCAGCACGCCATTGTCATCAACAGCCACGATGGGCGATTCAGTGAGCTGACACGCAGCACCGCTGGTGCAATCACCCGTGCGAACGTTAAAAGTAAACCCGTGCCAAGGACAACGAACCTCACCCTCTACAACAGGCGACTCAATGAGCGGCCCCATTTGATGCGGACATCGCGCAGCATAGGCTAGCCATTCGTCAGCAATCTGATTCACGACGAAATCACGCCTAGATAAGGTTACTAAAGCGGGTAGCGCAAGTTCGTTTGCGGGACCCATTACTAAAATTTCCGAGCGATCAAACCCTTCAACGCGACGATCTATTTGTTGTTGCCGCTCTACCATCATCGCCACATCTTCGTCGTATAGTTGCTCGTAAGCTTTAGCGAAAGCCAACCCAACTTTTTCTTTCGCTTCTGGCGGTACATCTGGCACATAAAAGTCGACAACAACATCGAGCATATTTTCGCCTTTCACAAACACATGAGTCCAAATCTCAGCGCCCTCATTTGGTCCCGCTAAATTCCGGGTAATCCATCGACGCGCCTGCCGATCTAATTTCAGTTCAATAAGACTATAGAGTGAATTACTGAACCCAACATTACCCACTTCAGCGCGCCAACCCCATGCGCCGGAATCTAAACAACGAATCTCGGCAAAACTACTCTCGTGGAGGTGGGGCAAGTGCGCCCAATCCAAAGTATTTTCATACATCCGCTCAATGCTGACAGGAAGACGACGACGATAGCTGCCCACGTGATTAACAGCATTTGCCGCTTCCGCAGGCTGAAAAGTATATTTCACAAAGGAACTTCAATTTTTATGCAGTAGCTGATCATCCACAACTCGCCAGATACGGGTTTGTACACCTAGATGATACTCACTTGCTTCATCTCGTAACTCATTTCAGAACCATCAATCTCAGCAACACTGGATTGAGCTACCCATGCTTTTTGTAAATCTAAGCACAAGGTTTCCCGCATAATATAATCTTGGTGCTCTTCAATGGCCTTGGCTAAGTCGCCCTCAGCGAAATAAATCACCGTGATGCGATCTGTTACCGCGAAGCCACTGTCTTTTCTACCACGCTGGATGCGGTTGACTACTTCACGAGCGTACCCACCTCGAATCAATTCAGGTGTCAAATAGCAATCTAGATCTACACTGATTTGGCTATTTGATACCGTATTAGTGCCGGGCTTTGCTTGCTGTTGAACCTGAATTTCTTTATCGCTGAATACTTCAAAATCACCATTAGCCTCCAACCTAATATTGCCTTCGCTCTGCAGTTTTACAATATCATCCGGCGAGAGCTTACTGATCTGCGCCGCAAAAGCCTTCATACGCTTTCCTAGCCGCTTACCTAACAATGGGAAGTTCGCTTTAGCCTGCAGTTCGATGTATTCCGACTCATTTGCAGAGTAGCGAACCTCTTGAACGTTTAACTCGTCACGAACGTAACTTTCCAACAACCGCATATCGTCTAACAATGCCTCATCGCGGTTAATAATGGTCAAACTAGCCAATGGTGTCCGCAATCCAATTTTAACCTCTTCGCGCTTTTGTCTACCTAGCAAAATCACCTGCTGCATACGGTCCACAGCAACCTCTAGAGTTGGCTTAACTTTTTGCTCATCGGCCATTGGGTAGTCACATAAATGCACCGACTCAGGACTAGGAGCTCGGCCAGCCAAACGCTCTAGAGACTGAAATAAATGTTCAGAGATAAATGGCGTAAAAGGCGCCATCACCTGAGCCAGTTCGAGCAACACGTCATAAAGGGTGCTGTAAGCAGCTATTTTATTGCCGGTGATTTCTTCACCCCAAAAGCGACCACGGTTCAAACGAATATACCAATTCGTCAAATCTTCAATAAAAGCAAACAACTGAGGCACAACGTTATAAAGCTTATAGCTTTCCATTTCTTGAGCAACATTACTCTTTAACGTTTGCAATCGAGACTGGATCCACTGGTCCAAAACGTTGTCGCCAAAATGCAACCCCTTGTCTGGTGACCATCCGTCAATCGCAGCATAAGTGCGCAAAAAGGAAAAAGCATTATACCAGGGCAACAATGCACGACGAACCATGTCGCGCACGCCGGCATCAGAAAAACGCTGCTCCTCGCCCCGCACCAAGCCTGAATTAATACAATACAGCCGCAAGGCGTCGGCGCCGTAGGCCTCCATCAAATCGTCTGGCGGCGTATAATTACGCAAACTCTTCGACATTTTTTTGCCGTCTTCGGCCATAACCATGCCGTTAACGATGACGTTTCTAAATGCAGGCTTATCATACAATGCAGCCGACAATACCGTTAAGGTATAAAACCAACCCCGCGTTTGATCTAGGCCTTCCGCAATAAATTCGGCAGGAAAACCTGCCTCAAAGACCTCTTTATTTTCAAATGGATAGTGCAGTTGCGCGTAAGGCATGGAACCTGATTCAAACCAACAGTCTAAAACCTCTTCGATACGTCGGTAGGTACCCTCTTCGCCTTCAATGCTAAAGGTCAGGCGGTCTACATGCTCACGGTGCAGGTCATCTACCTTAACTCCAGAATATAGCTCTAACTCTTCAATGGAGCCGATGCATAGTGCAGTCTCCGTGACATCGTTAA
>CAJWNY010000091.1 GCA_913043815.1 uncultured Gammaproteobacteria bacterium | reverse complement strand
GCCGGCAAGCCGCGTTCGAACATTGATCCAGCTACTTGAAGAAGGTCAACCTCAGGCGAGAGGTTTGTTGACCACATTGCCTGTAGGAGTTGAAGAAACGCCAGTTCAGCTGCCGGCAGTTGGGTTTCGCCTTAATGGACATAGTTTAGGGCCGACTCAAGCGCCTAAGAGCGTTGGCGCTGATAATAAGCGTTGGCTAACAGATTGAACGGTAAGCAGTATAATTAACTTTGGCGGGTCTTTTTATCTGGCGGGCCAGTGATGAGACAAGAAAAACTTCTGACCAATATTTTTTTACCAGTTGCCTGTGCCTGGTTTTGTTAGTCTGCGGCGTTTTTCGCTTTATCTATACTTATTGCGAGTGTGCGTTGACCGCCGGCCAAAGCCATTAAGCCTGCCATAATGGCCAGGTTTTTAACGAAATTTTGGGTCTCGTGAGCTTGCTGAATACCTGCTTCAACATTCCAAAAATCATGCATTGCTAAACTGATGACCAAAGTTAGCCCAGCTAAAATAAAAGCAGTTGCCGCTACACGATATCCTGTAATAAGCATTGCGGCCCCGGCAAGCTGGACGATGATGGTGAGTACCAAAAAGAATGGCACAAAGATCATGCCGTGGTCCCGCATATAATCCGCGGTACCTTGAAAGTTGGTGACTTTGGTAATGCCGGGTATCAGAAAATAAACGCCTATAAGAACCCTTCCGGCCACCCCTATATAAGTTTGTAAGGCTGTGATCATTGGCTTCCCCTAATTAATTTTCGCTTTCCGTTTGCCGATATGCTGACCAAATGTTCAGCGCGCTTCACGCAAGCAAACTAGCTTGCCCGTTAAGTGCTTTTTTTTAGGCTGGAGAACTTCCAGCGCAGTATGAGCGGTAAAGCGTTTAGAAAGCAAAGCAGTTGAGTTACTGCCAGCCTGAGCGGTCGTAAACTCTAACTGCTTCTGCCTGACGTTGCCCCAGCACTTGCACGTCTAATGCATCCTCTTTGAAGCGACCCAGTGTTGCGACAGGTCCAGAAGCAGCGCCCCAAACCGGATATTCGTTGTTTCCTTCCGCGAATAACTTTTGCGCAAAATCGCTGGTTAGATACTCTAAAAACAACACCGCGTTATCTTTGTTTGGCGCGTATTTAGTTATGCCCGCGCCGCTAATATTAATGTGGCTACCGCGGTCGTCTTGGTTGGGGAAAATCACACCTAGGTTTGCCGCGATAGCCTTGTCTTGGGCTTTTTTTGAGCCCAAGATGCGGCCTATGTAGTAAGTGTTCGCTATCGTAACGCCACACTCTCCAGCTGCAATTGCCTTGAGTTGAGCCGTGTCATTGCCTTGGGGACTACGAGCAAAATTGTTAACCACGCCGGTAGCCCAAGCTTGCGCTGCGACTTCGTCACTGGATTCAATTAAAGCGCTCATAAGGGAGAGGTTGTAAATATTTGACGAGGTGCGCATACACACCAAACCCTTTAAAGCAGGGCTGGCTAAATCTTCATAGCGTTTAACTTCTATAGGCAATCCGCGCTCTTTGTTAAAGACAATGACCCTTGCTCGCTTTGAAAGCCCGTACCAGTATCCATCTGCGTTGCGTAGATTTGCTGGCACTCGCTCGCTCATAGTTGTAGATTCAACGGCTTGGAAGATACCCTTTTCTTGTGCGCGCCAAATGCGTCCGGCATCTACGGTGATTAGCATATCGGCCGGGCTGAATTCGCCTTCATTGACTATCCGCTCTATGAGGGCGTCACTACCGCCTTCAATTAGATTGACGGTAATTCCGGTGCGCTCGGTAAACTGTTCGTACAAAGCCATGTCGGTATCGTAATGGCGTGCGGAATAGACATTCACCTCATTCCCTGCCTGGACAAAATTTTGCATAAGCATGGCAATAATGAAGGTAAGGGCGCCGAGCAATCGCGCGGATATTTGTTTTGATGAGTAATTCACAGTGTTTTGACCTAAATGAGAATGGTTATCATCTAACTATAGATTAGAGCTTCAACAGAGGCAAAATTTATCTCCACAAAAGTGCCTATTGGCAGCGCTTCTTCTCGAGAGGTCTCTATTCGAATTTGCAGGTCGCCCAAGGTCACGAGTGCCAGATAGTGTTGACCTAAAAAACGTCTGTCGCTGATTACTGCTGGGCCGCTGGCAGATTGCAGCCTCAAAGTATGGGGGCGTAAACCAAGGTTAACGGTTGCACCTTCTTTTAAGTCGCCTGCCTTTATTGCATTTCGGCTTAAAGCCCCTTCCTCTAGATTAGTAATTCTGTGAATTGGCACCGCGCCGATCGGGGTTTGCACTTTATCGCCCTGTACTTTGCCCGTTAGTAGTTGCAGTCCGGCAATCGTCTGGGCAACAAAGGCGCCTTTTGGTGATCGCCATAAGTCTTCCGGGGTACCTAGTTGTACGGCAACTCCCTCGACCAAGACTAAAATTCGATCAGCCATGTCCATAGCTTCTTCCGGATCGTGGGTGACCATTAGAGTAGGTGTATTTGCGGCTTTTAACGTTAATCTGGCCTGTTCGCGTAATTTGCGTCGCAGCGGCGTATCTACGCTAGCGAAGGGCTCATCCAGCAACATCACTGAGGGCTGGGTTGCTAAAGCGCGAATGAGCGCAACGCGCTGCTGCTGCCCGCCCGACAGCGTATGCGGGTAGCGTTGCGCCATACCGGACAAATCTACGCTGGCTAGTTGTTGTTTCACCATAGCTTCGCTCTGATCTTTGCTTTGGTTGCGCAGTCCAAATGCGATATTCTCCGCAACGGTTTGATGGGGGAACAAAACATGGTCTTGGAACACCAATCCTATGGGTCGTTGTTCTGGCGGTGGATTTGTGACTGGGTCAGCCATTAGTTGATCGTCGAGCAAAATTGCTCCTTTTTGCAGCGGCTCTAAGCCTGCGGCGATGCGCAGTAGTGTACTTTTGCCGCTGCCTGAAGGCCCAAGAATACAGACTATTTCGCCATTCTTTACGTCGAGATTAATATCGCTGAGAGCGGTTTGATCACCAAACTTATGGCTGATGCCGCGAAAGGTTATGGTCATTTTTTGAAGTCTTCTTTGGAGGTCTTTTTTTAGATGTATTGGGGCTGTTTTAAATTGGTTTAAAATTTGCGAGTTAAAAGAGGCATACTGCCTTAATGTCTGCCACGGTGCATGCTGTTTACAAAATAGTATTTTTATAAAGGGACGCTGAGATTTGAGCCAAAGTCATTCACCCGTTTGGTTCTCGGGTGTGTTTTTGATCGCTGTTCCGGTGGCTTTGCCCATCGGCTTATTGCTTTACTCGCTGTTCTCGCCTGCAGGTGGTGGTGGCGAAAGTGGTGATGTTTGGCAGCATATTCGCTCCACAGTCCTATCTGTCTATTTGTTTAACACTTTTGCTTTGATGACATTGGTGGGTATTACCGCCACTGTTATCGGGGTGGGCACTGCCTGGTTGAGCGCAAAGTTCACATTTCCCTTTAGCAAAATTTTAGCCCCTGCGCTGGTACTTCCATTAGCTGCCCCCGCTTATGTGGTGGGCTATGTTTATGCAGATTTGTTTGAATTTGCCGGCCCAGTACAAAGTTTGTTGCGCAGTACTTTCGAACTGGAAGGGGGCCAATATTACTTTCCGCCTATTCGGTCGATAGGTGGCGCCGCCTTTGTCATGTCTTTGGTTCTTTACCCCTACATTTACTTGCTAGCGCGTTCTAGCTTTATGCAGCAGTCAGTATCGCTCCATGAGACTGCTAAAGTTCTAGGTGCAGATAGCAAACGGATTTTTTGGCGAATAGCTTTGCCAGTTGCTAGGCCAGCTATAGCAGGTGGTATGGCATTGGTGCTGATGGAAACCGTGGCTGATTATGGCGTGGTTGAGCATTTTGGCGTACCAACCTTCACCTCAGGGATTTTTCGCACTTGGTACGCCATGGGTGAGCATGGCGCTGCGCTTCAGCTCGCCAGTTGGCTGTTTATTATTGTGGCTTTACTGGTGGTGGCCGAGCAGTTCGCTCGTCGCGGTGAGCATTTCAATCCAATCAGTCGCAGCGCGCCTGCGAGTTTGGTCCCGCTTACCGGGATGACCGCCATGGCTGCATCGATTGCTTGCGTATTGCCGGTGTTGTTGGGCTTTGTTTTACCGTTCGGAATTTTGCTCAATCATGCCCTCTTAGAGGGCGATCCATTAATTGGGAAGGGCTTTTCCGAGCTGCTTTTCAACAGTGTATATGTGGCGGGCCTTGCATCAATACTTTGTGCTTTGGCAGCCCTCTGGCTTAATTATGCCCAGCGCCTGCGCGCTAGCTTGGGCGTGAAATTAGCCGTGCGCATCGCTACTCTCGGTTATGCTATTCCCGGTATGGTTTTGGCGGTGGGTTTGTTGGTGCCCCTAGCGTTTTTCGACCGTGCTTTGAGCGAGTTTTTACGTGACAACTTTGATTTTACGACAGGGCTTGTCATTACAGGCTCTGTGGCTGGGTTAGTTTTTGTCTACGTAGCGCGGTTTTTGACGGTGGCTTATAACAGCTGCCATATGGGGATGGCAGCGTTGCATTATAATCTGGATGCTGCAGCTCGAAGTTTGGGCGCCACGCCAGGTAGGGTACTCAGAAAAATACACCTACCTTTGTTACGTCCAGCAGTCTGCAGTGGCTTATTACTGGTCTTCATTGATGTGATGAAAGAGCTGCCTGCTACGCTTATTTTGCGACCTTTCAACTTCGAAACCTTAGCCACGAGAGTTTATCGTCTTGCCGCGGATGAGCGTCTTGGTGAGGCGTCTACAGCCGCCTTAAGCATTATTTTGTTGAGTTTGGTGCCCACTGTTCTAATTTTGTTTACTAAAGTGGTCGAGAATTCAGACAGAAATTTAGCTTCATCGCAACAATCGTAGCCAAATATGAGTCCGCGTTTAAAAGTTTTATTTCTTTGATTTTGAACGGCTCAACCCGTCAGTTAAAGCTAAGCAAACCCGCTTCTTTAGTTTATGAGGTGTTGGAGGGGTATGTGTTTAAGCACGAATGCTTTTAAGGTGTTGAGTTTGAAGACAAACGGACCTTAATTTTAAATGGCTTTCTCATGGTAAGGCCGGGGTTTCAGTGGCGATCCTTCGCCATGGGTTTTCATACGCCGCTGGTTTTTTTTGATTTAGCCCGCTTGGGTGTTATTTATAAAGTGTTTTTTTATGGTTAGCCCTGGGTAACGGAACACAGCCCACTCAGGGCTTCACTGTTGCAGTATCAGCGTGAGCTAGGGCAGAACCGGGCCAGGATTAAGGAAGCTTATGGCCAAGGTTTGGAGGAAGCAAAGGTTGTGTTAGGAATCCTATGGCTTTGGTTGGCTTGGCTTGGGCCACGCTAGGCGTAAGCTTTAAAAAACTAACGATAGGCCGTGGAATAGCGGCTGCCAACACTTTACGCATCTGTAGCACTAATTCTGATCTTGGCAACACCTATAAACTAAGTGGCTGGGTCCATCCGCAATCGATAACAACTCTTAGCACAGAAGTTAAGCGTCGCCATGTATAGCCTTGGGCATTTCATCGTTTCTTCACTGGTAATCGACTACGGTAACTGTCGTTCTCTGTTAAAAGTTCAAACGCTAACGTTTTGCGCAGATAAGTGTGCTTTTGCGCAAATACAAATGGACCGAGTTACCCCGATTTTGCCCTGGATTAAAGCAGAGGGCGGCCAATTAGCAGAGGTGCTAGTCAATGTCCTCGTGATTTATTAGGGAAGCCAGTATGGTCACTCAATCTCCGAACGCTCTCTTACTCATTCTAGGCAACCAATTGTTTCCTTTGGGTCAGGTGCTTGCTTTAAAGCCCGCAGCAGTTTTTATGGCGGAGGATCAATATCTTTGTAGCCACTTTCGTTATCACCAACAAAAGATAGTCTTGATTCTCGCTGCAATGCGCGCGTATGCCGATGAGCTGCGAGCCGCAGGATTGGTGGTGCATTACACTAAGCTAGACGATGAATCTAAACTGTCAATTAATGACGTTCTGATTGATTGTCTGCAAAGTTATGGTTATTCATCGCTGCTGCACTTCGAGGTGGAAGGCAAAGCCGCTCAGGCTAATTTGGCCAATGCACTGAAGGCTGAGGCTATTGCTTGGCAGGAAATTCCTTCGCCGATGTTTTTGTGTGACCGGCAACGTTTTGAAGCCTTTGTTCAGGGGCGAAAAAAGCCCCAGATGGCCGCCTTCTACAAAGCAGAACGCACACGCTTGAATATTCTCCTGACACCCGATGGCAAGCCCATTGGCGAACAGTGGAGTTTTGACGCGGATAATCGAAAAAAACTCCCGAAAGATGTACTCCCGCCCAAGCTTCCCGAAATTGCCCACAATAGTCATCTGGAGTCGGTCATAACGCTAGTTGGTGAGCGTTTTCCAGGTCACCCTGGCAAGGCTGACGAATTTTCGTGGCCCTCTACCAGAAAAGGCGCCCTGATATGGCTGGACGATTTTATTGAGCACAGGTTAGTAGATTTTGGACCTTATGAAGATGCTATGAACACTCGCTCAGATACGGTTTTTCATAGCGTTCTTAGCCCATTGATGAATATTGGTTTACTTGTGCCGAGCGAAGTGCTCGAGCGAGTCATTACAGCATCTCAGACTCGCGATATTCCTTTGCAAAGCCTAGAGGGTTTTGTTCGGCAGGTAATGGGTTGGCGAGAATTTATTCGCGGCATTTACCAAAACTTTAGTGCAGTGCAAGCCAGATCAAATTATTGGTCACACACTAGGCAGTTAACCGAGCATTGGTATGTTGGCGGCACAGGAATTGTGCCGCTGGATGACACTATTGAAACTACGCAGCGAAAGGGTTGGTGCCACCATATTCCGCGCCTTATGGTTGTGGCTAACCTTATGACTTTGTGTGAAATCGATCCGAAAGCAGCCCATCGTTGGTTTATGGAGATGTATGTGGATTCTGCATCTTGGGTCATGGGACCAAATGTTTACGGGATGGGGGTCTTTAGTGACGGCGGTATATTTGCTACCAAACCCTATATTTGTGGCTCTAACTATTTACTTAAGATGAGCGACTATTCTAAGGGGCCTTGGTGCGATGTGGTAGATGGGTTGTATTGGCGGTTCATTGAAAAGAATAGGGCGTTTTTTGCGAAAAACCCACGTTTGGCATTGATGCCCAGAGCGTTGGATCGATTGAGTGATGCTCGCAGAGATATTATTTTCCCTGCCGCCGAAAAATTTCTAGACACACACACACATTCCTAACTAAATGCTTAAAACACTGGGAATTAGGCGGCTACGCCCTATACTGCCGCGATGACAGAAAACCAATATAAATTACCTGATAAGTTTGCCGGCCTGCCTCTGCGGGACGAGCTACAAGCTCAGTTAGAAGTGATTAAGTTTAATACCATGACTGCGGTCCAAGCGGCCGCTTTGCCAAAGATACTGGAGGGCCGAGATGTGGTTGCTCAGGCCAGTACTGGCAGCGGCAAAACGGCAGCATTTGCCCTAGGTTGCTTGCAAAAGATAGATGCCAAAGCATTTCACGTGCAGGCATTGATACTCTGTCCCACGCGAGAACTTGCTGAGCAAGTGGCTCAAAGCATGCGAAGCTTGGCTGCAAAAATCAGCAATACTAAAATACTCACTTTATGCGGTGGTGTTCCTTTGGGCCCCCAGATTGGTTCCTTATCTCGCAGTGCGCATATCATTGTGGGCACACCCGGCCGGGTACTTAAACACCTGAATAAACAAACTTTGCATCTTTTGAGTATTGATACCCTTGTGCTAGATGAAGCCGACCGCATGTTAGATATGGGGTTCGAGGATGAAATTCAAGAAATCCTCAGCTATATGCCACCCACGCGGCAGAATTTACTTTTTTCTGCAACCTACCCCGACGGAGTGAAATCTATTCGCCGGGTCATGGGCAAGGATACGATTCACATTAATGTTACCCAGAGTGATAACAAGCCGGTTATTGGTGAGTATTGGTTGCCGGTAGATCGACACGATCGCGTTAAACCTTTAATTGCCGCCATGCGGGTTTGGGGGGGGGCGTTAAATTTAGTTTTTTGTAATACCAAAATAGACTGTGCCCGAGTGTGCGAAACGTTAATCAAAGCGGGGTTAGATGCCGTAGCGCTTCATGGAGACTTAGAGCAACACGAACGTAACCAAACATTGGTGCGCTTTGCTAATGGTAGCGCCAACGTTTTGGTCGCGACAGATGTTGCTGCGCGGGGCTTGGATATTGACAACGTTGATGGTGTATTTAATTTTGAATTACCTACTCACGCAGAGGTCTACGTGCATCGAATCGGGCGTACTGCCAGAGCCGGCAAGCGTGGCGTTGCCATTAGTTTAGTTGCTGCTTCAGAGATGCCGCGCCTTAGCGCCGTAGAAGAGTTTTCTGAAGGTAAAGCGATGCAGTTATGGGAAGTTCCTGCAGACTTGCCAGATGTGTTAGATGCGGATCAAGAGGGTGAAGGCTTGCGCAGACCTGGTGTTTACACCTTAGAGATCAATGGTGGTAGGCGTAGTAAGTTGCGTCCTGGAGATATTTTAGGTGCCCTTACCGCAGATAAAACTGTACCGGGTAATTCAGTTGGTAAAATAGATTTGATGGATAACTTAACCTATGTTGCTATCCGGCGTGATGCAACGCCAGCAGCATTGAACTTGTTGAATGGGGCAAAAATTAAAGGCCGTCAGTATCGCGCTCGCGGTGTGGGTTAGATCGAATAATCGTTGGCAAGTTCGTCAACCTGTCTCTGGTTGACGCCGGAAGATGTTTTGGACAGCTAACCCTGAATCAGGTGAAAGTTGCTAGCGGGGTTGAGGGTTGCGCCTCCTTCTTGGTGTGCCGCTGCCGCCATTACTGGAGCCCGCTCGAGGTCCAACGCGTCCATATGGATTAACATTTTCATTGGTGCTGTTTAGCGTATTGCCATTGCTTGTGCTTATGTCGTTGCCGGCGCGTTTTGCTTGAGTATTTCCACTGGTGCGGTTGCCGTCTTTATTGACTGAGGCGTTGTCGCCTTGGCCCGGCTTATT
>CAJWNY010000090.1 GCA_913043815.1 uncultured Gammaproteobacteria bacterium | reverse complement strand
CTTGTGCGCTTATCACCTCAATACCAAAATTTTCGCGTATCGCTGTATCGTCCTGAATGAGTTGCTGGGCGGCGAGTTGTCGAATATCCATTACTGCTGCTGATTCCGCCAAAATTCTTTCGCTGTAACATAGACCATTGTCGACAGATATGCAGCTTTGATGAGATTGAGGCTTTATTGTCAGGCGTTGAACGTCAAAAACATTTAATTGCAAATATCTCAAATTAGGAACGGCTGACTCAAGCAATGGGAGGATCCATTTTGCGGTGTGCAGATTTTTAACTTTTCGCTAATTGGATTACAAGGCTAGTAAATGCTCAAAGCATGAGTTTGATGTTGTAGAGGTAAATTTGCGATACTTAATCATGCTCAATTATATAGATAGATCGCTTCAGTATTACTCCGAGCTGGGCTACGCTCGATACAAGTGGTCTCAATTCACAGATGTACCGTTTACTCCGCTAAAAGCACCCATTGTCGATTCGCGTATAACTCTGATTTCTACCGCTGGGCCACATGTTCCGACCGCTGGCGCGCAGGGACCAGGCGCCGACTACAATGCTAAGGCGAAATTTTTTAAAGCCATCACCCTACCAAAAGCGCCTACTCCTGATTTACGCATTTCGCATCTGAGCTATGACCGTAAACACTGCATGGCAGATGATTCAAGGACATGGCTACCTATGCAGTCACTACAACGCGCTAAACAAAATAGCCTTATTGGCGAAATTACAGGCGAGGTAATTTGTCTGCCAACCAATCGCAGCCAACGAGTGTCTATTCAACAAGATTGCCTAGAAGTTGTTGGGCATTGCCTGAGACTGAAAACTGATGTGGCGTTGTTAGTGCCTACCTGACCCATTTGTCATCAGTCAGTCAGTTTGGCTGCAAGGGCATTAGAAGAATCTGGCATACCCACGGTGATTATGGGCTGCGCGCGGGACATTGTTGAACATGTCGGTGTACCGAGATTTTACTTTAGCGACTTTCCACTCGGTCATTCCGCTGGCAAACCCCATGACGAAAATTCGCAAATGCGAACGTTGCAGGGGGCGTTAAGCTTGCTGGAAACAGCGATACAACCCAGAACCACAGTTGAATCGGACCAGGTATGGTCAGAAGACACTTCTTGGAAGAACGATTTTTTGAATATTGGGCATTTGAGCGCTAAGGAAATAAACGCGTTGCGCGAGGACTACAAAAAGCAAAGAGAGGCTGCAGCTATGTTAAAAAACGCCGCAGCGGACTGATTCGAATCAAGTGCTCGCCGCAGGACTTAAACACAAGCACAACTAGGTAGACCGCAATGCCTTTTTCCCCTGACTGATTTGACTGAAGGCGCTACGTCAAGTTGCTTGCGTTACGCCTTTTGCAGGCGTTTTATTGTAATTAGTTTTGTCACTGTTATTTTTTAACCCGCGACTATTCTTCGCGTAGATACCACATAGCAATAGCCGCTGGCACCGTTATCGCTGCCAACACCATGTAAGCATAGTTGTAGCTACCAAATGCGTCGTATGCCCAACCCGCCATAATGGGGCTGGTTGACCCCGCTACAATTGTCAGCGTACCAAAGCCCATGACCCTGCCGAATGATACCGTACCAAAACGTGCGCTATAAATTAGCCCCATCAGCGGCAGAATACTTCCTCCAGACAATCCCATAGCTATAGTAGCCAGGGCCAGAACGATAACATTGTCTGCGATAGCAATCAGAGCTAACGCTAAAAGCCCAAATCCACTAGCCAACCAATAAAGGTAGCGGTGGTCTACACGATCGCCAAGCGTGCCAAAAAATAGCTTACCTAAAACCATTGAAACCGAACTCAGTGCAATCAGATTCGCAGTAACAGCTGGCAGCAAGCCAATGTCTCTAGTAATAATGCCTAAATTAAATTGCAAAGCTCCGAAAGCCATGCTCAGAGGTGCGATACCACAGAAGGGTAACCAGAATAGGGATGTTGTGAGTATTTCTTTAGTGGTCCATACACGCGTATCCATGGTGTTACTTTGATATTCAGTGTCGTTCGCTTCAGGCTTGCGTCCCAGCAACAACCAAGTCGCTGGCAAAACGACAATTACTGCCAGTAACAACAAATTTTGCATGACATCACGCCAGCCCATTTCCAAGAGCCAGCCAGCAACTAGCAACGGAAGAATAATACCCCCTATATTGGTGCCCATAGAGGATATACCTAACGCAAGGCCACGCTGCTCTTTAAACCACCTTGTAACTAGCGTTTGTGACGTAAGTGAGCCCATTAACGCCATAGCGAGAGGCATAAACGTGGCATAGACCAGCCAAAGTTGGAACAGAGACGTCACATGCTGCGCAAGAGTTAATCCTATAACCAATGAGAGTAGGCCAATAGTGACTACCCATTGAGGGGGATAGGCGTCTAGCGCACGACCGACAAATGGCGAGACCAAGCCTACACCAATTTGCAGCAACGCCACTGTTAACATCAAGTCACGACGACTACTGGAAAACTCTTCTAGCCAAGGCAGCGAGAACAGAGCAAAGCAGTAAATCAGCGTGCCGACGCTGACAGCCTGAATTGTGATGCCGTAGCCCACCATCACCCAACGATAATAATGGTCGGACAAAAGCGGCTGGTTTAAGGTTGAGCTCACAAACTACTTAGTAGCTATTCTGGCAACGCTAATACTCGCTTAGCGAGAATATTAAGCTGTACCTCTGATGTTCCTCCTTCAATGGAGTTAGCCTTAGACCTTAACCATGCTCTGGTAGTATTGAGTTCATCTTCGGCGAAGGTATCGCCACCCCACCCTAAAGACTGAGTGCCTAAAATAGACAGCAACAACTCATACTTACCTTTATTTTGCTCAGTACCGTAATACTTAAACATTGAGGAAACCGCTCCGGGTGCGGTGCCGGTGGCAGATTCTTGAACACTGCGTTTCATGGTTAAAGCGAAGGCTGCATCATTCATACGATGACTTAATATTTGACTACGCAGAACCGCATCATCCACTTTGCCATGCTCGTCTAAGCCAACGTATTGCTTGGCATATTCTTCGATAGAAGTAGTTTTTTGCGCCCCGCCAATGCCGCCAATAGATGAGCGCTCGTGCTGTAAAAGACGTTTACCTACAGTCCAGCCCTTGTTTAATTCATAGACTAAGTTTGCTTTGGGCACCCGAACGTCATCTAAAAATGTTTCGCAAAAAGGCGAAAGCCCACTAATGAGCTTAATCGGCTTAACGCTTACACCAGGGGTGCGCATATCAAATAGTACAAAGGAAATGCCCTCGTGCTTAGGTGCATCAAAGTCTGTGCGCACCAAACAAAACATCCAGTCCGCATGATCCGCACCAGAGGTCCAAATTTTTTGCCCATTTACAATAAAGTCGTCGCCGTCACCTAGCGCTGAGGTACGAAGGCTAGCAAGATCTGAGCCTGATCCGGGTTCGCTGTAACCCTGACACCACCAAACATCCCCTCGAGCAATATTGGGTAGATGATATTCTTTTTGCACATCTGTACCGTACTCAAGTAGTGCTGGACCAATCATACTGATGCCCATACCTACCAATGGCGGACGAGCGTTGACATGGCGCATTTCAGATTGCAGCACCACCACTTGGTCCTTATCTAGGCCAGCGCCCCCGTACTCTTTTGGCCAGCTAGGTACCGTAAAGCCGCGTTCTGCACAGCGATCTAGCCATACTTTGGTATCCTCATTTTTATATTGAGCGCGCTTGCCGCCACCAGGCATTTCGTCCGCCACCATTGGAGTGCGCATAGACGCTGGGCAAAACTCTTCTAGCCAGCCACGTATTTCTGATCTAAAACTACTTAATTCAGGCATCTCTTCCCCTTACTCCTATCTTTTGTCTCTTATCACCACTCCAACGACTCACATTGAGTCGGAGAATTTAGTTAACTCTGAATATTACAGCAAAATAGCCGCTTAGGATGTGAGGCTATCTATCCCATATAGCGCGCAGTTCAAACCCCATTTCGATATAGCTTGCTAAAATTCTCGCAGCACTCGAATGCCCCTATCATCGCTGATGCGACTAGAAGCATTGCGATAACTGGAGGCTGCCTCTACTGCAGTAGAATCCCAAGAACCCCCACGATACCCGTGACTTTCACAACTGGCACCCAAGGTGGGTTCGCTACCTATCTCGGAGGCTTGGCTATAATCGGGTATACCGCACTCTAAGACCCACTCGGCCACATTGCCATACATGTCATATAAGCCAAATTTATTGGCTTTATACTGACCACCGAAGCCTGGCCTGACTTGTCCGTCATCACAATTGGTCACCGTCCACGCACGAAAGATTTGCTTAGTTGATAAATCGCTAATGTTTGCGTGCTCACACATCCTTATAGGATTGTTGCCAAAAGAATAAGCGCTGTTACTGCCAGCCCTTGCGGCATATTCCCATTCAGATTCCGTCAGCAAACGATAACTTTCTCCGCTTTCTTGGCTTAGCCACTGAGTATAGGCAACCGCATCTTTGTGAGTGACATGCGCCGCTGGCAATTTTGGGTCTAGCTTAAGCATTTGGCCCTCTACATTGCGCGTTGTTTGCGCAACAAATTGTAAAAATTCAGCGACGGTGATTTCATATTTTGACACGGCAAAAGGCTGAGGCAGCAGCACTGAGTGAGCAGGCTGTTCGGAGGGAGGACCCGCATTGTCACCCATCTGGAACCTACCCGGCGCCAACACAACCATTTGTGGGCCCTGATCTGCTGACGAGAGCCTGTCTACGAACTCACTGCCAACTTTTGCATTCATTATTGGTAGCAAGAATTTAAGACTGGCGCCTTTGACGCCCACGTTAATCGACTTTCTTTCCGTGCGGTGACCCATTGCAGCAACTCGAACTGCAACCTTACCCACGGGGACGCGCATGTTAGGCTCGTATAGTTTACTGACTTTGTCACCATCGTTCATATAACTGACATTTACTATGGCATCCTTTTCTCTAACGCTAACACTTAGGGCTGCGTAATTTCGCTGCAAGTTTATCGAGCGTTGGTTTTTGCCATATTTAACGCTGTACCTGAACGTTTGGGCGACATAGCCGCGCTTACTAACTTTTATTGCGTACTCTCCAATAGGCAGGCGCATATTAGATTTGTAGGTTAGTTGCTTTCCAACAAATTCCACCTTGGAATCCGCAGGGCTGACTTGGAACCTCAACGAACCGTGAGGGTCATTATTTAATGACAAGTTAACAGTCACTGTTTCACCCGCATTTAGTTCTAGCGTCTTATTTTCTGCTCTGCGCTCTGTTTGTCCCATAAGTATTTCATGAGGCCCGGAGGGTAAGATAATTTCAGTAGGGGTTACCGCAGCCAACCGTTGCCCGTCCACTTTCACCCAAGCACCCTTTGGGTTGGAAAGTAATTTTACTGAGCCTTTACCCAGTTGAAGGTCGATATTTCTGACTACTCGATCACCGTACGCGACATTTATTTGCTCGCTGTAAGGCTCATAGTAGCTATGCGTAATGTCTAATTTATGGCGACCCGTAGAAATTTCAAAACCGCTCACAGGGCTACGCGCCAAAGCTTTACCATCAATTTTTATCAAAGCATTGGCAGGGACTGTAACCACAGTTAGGGTTGCGAAGAGCAAAAAATAGTAGATAGCTACAGCTACTGCGAATCCAACACTCATTGCAATTATTATCTTTTTTTGCATTGAGTGCTCTCCTTCGAGTTTGATCATATTCCTCGTGAATGAGGCATAGTGCCAGCAAGAACTTTTATTTCTGCTGTGACGGAGATTTTAATATAGGGGTAAAGCGTTTATGAGTACACAACGACAACAACCTGAGGTTATTGCGGCTGCGCTTGGAGCAAAGACCGTTGCTATTGTAGGTTTATCGTCTAACCCCATGAGGCCCAGTTACGGAGTAGCCGAGTACCTGATTAATGCTGGTTTTGAAGTTATTCCGGTGAATCCACGGGAACAAGAAGTACTGGGCCTACGCTGTTATCCCAGCCTTGCTGAGGTACCAGTGGCCATTGATATGGTGGATGTATTTAGAGAATCCGCTGCAGTGACAGAAATTGCCGCGCAAGCTGTTGCAGTGAAGGCGAAATTCTTGTGGCTGCAGTTAGGCGTTGCCAGCGACGAGGGCGTCGCTATTGCTGAGGCCGGTGGCATGCAGTGTATTGTCGATTTGTGCACAAAAATCGAGCATCAACGCATGGCCTAACATGGCCCTAAAACGAAAAGACCATCTATTGTCATTCGCACTCTAGTAACTGCCTAGGCGGCAATACCCACAAGCGCTTTAGCAGCTACACAAAAAGCCATTATCGCTTCACGCATATCGTCACGCCGAGCTTGTCCCGCGCTCTCGCTGAAACAGAAGCTTAACCGTAGTTGATTCATTCCCGCACCAGTGTCTCTTTGCCGGGCATCTTTGGGATAAAAGTCGTACATAGGGATGACCACTAGCCCATGTTCCATGACCATTTTCTCGACCATGGCGTCGTCTGTTAGGACGGGCCCATTAATTCCATCTGCCAAAAAACTGAAGACAGTAAAGAACCCGCCATCAGGTAACGTCCAGCTGAAAAACTTGCGGTGCGGACCCAGCTCTTGCTCTAATACTTGAAGCAATATCTCGCGGTTTTCGCGATAGACCACTAACTTACTCTCAGCCAAAGGCCACATACTTTGCAGCTCAGTAAACCCACCTTGCCCATCTGCTTCGTGGAGGAGAGCTTCAAAACCCATCAACGCACCAGGGTTATGAAAGAGCAGCTCGCTGCTAGATTCCACAAGCGCCAGTTCAGATAGGGGCACGCTTTGGCCCTTACTGATCTCAAGCTCCGCCTCACTATAAAGGAAGCCGACTCGAGGTCCGGGAAAGCCAATTTTTGAACCGGTAAATAGGTGTACTACTTGGTCTGGCGCCATGCTGAAGAAAGGCTTGGGACGCTTATCTGCATTAGCAAAATTGATATACAAATAAGGTGCGTCTTCAACAATGAGAATGCCCTCTTCTTGAACCACGGCCATGATTTCTTCGCGACGCTTTTGCGTGAAGGAAAACCCACCAGGATTATGTCCATCTGGCACCGTGTAATAAAAGGGCACAAAGTTGCCTTGCTGACGCGCCGCTCTAATTTGCTTGCGCATCAATTCAGGCTTCGGCCCTTCTCCGTCCATGTCTACACTGAAAATACTGGCGTGCTGGCATAACGCGGCACGTGCGGTGAACCCTGCATAAGTAGGTGCGTCGGTGATATAGGCCACCTGTTCGCCACTGCGTTCAAACATGGAGCAAATCAGGCTAATGCCACCAGATGCGCCCACGGTAGGGATGAGTTTGCTAGGGTCTAAGGTGAGATTCCAATCTTTGCCATATACCCGAGCAAAGGTCTCTCGAACGGAAACAGGGCCTAGGGTGTCTGTGTAGGAGTAAGACTCACGCAAGTACTCTGGCAAAACATCTGGGTCGTTCAACCCTTCCTGCTCACGCAAATGGGCAAAGTAGCGTTCTTGATGCTGCAAAAAGCCCCTGGGATCAGTGACTTCTGGGTGGGGATAGCCCGCACCGAGGTGGTGTACTTTCAATCCGCGCTTGTTAGCGATTTCACGCAAGCCAGGCAACGATGCAGCCATTTTTCGTGTGACCGAAACTGCTTGTTTTTGTACTTTTGGGGCGACTAAGTTAGCCAATCTACTTCCCTTTATTCACTGCTAAAAAATTTAACTTCTTACTAATTACCTAACACTCGATGAAACGCAAGTCAGGCAACCCTTTAACTTACTTCTAAACCAAATAGACGCGCTATTAGCCTTCGGAGAAGCAGGAAAAAAATCTGGTACGAACTTTAGGAGCTTTACTGAGTGCTGTCGACAGGACAATTGCCTGCAGGGCAAAAAAGTCCATAAAACCCAAGGGCTGCGCTAGTCTTCTAGAGCCTTTTTCCGGTGCTTGTCCGACGACGAGGTTTTTACTTTTTTGCCGAACTGGCGCTCACGATTATACCGTTGGGACACAGATCCTCTATTCATAGCCTCTTCGATTTTGAGCTTGCTATAGCTTTCTAGCCGACGCGTATCTAACTCGCCATCATTGACAGCCAAGCGCACTGCGCACCCTGGCTCGGCCTGATGCGCGCAGTCGTTAAAACGACACATCTGGGCCAACTTATCCACATCGGCAAAGAGCAGATCTACGCCCTCTTCCGCTTCAGCAATTTGTAATTCGCGCATACCAGGACTGTCCAAGATCACCCCGCCTTGAGGCAACTTATGCAGCGAACGGTGAGTGGTAGTATGCCTGCCTTTGTCGTCTTCTTCGCGCACGCTTTGGGTAAATTGCACTTGTTGGCCTGTGAGCGTATTAACCAAGGTCGACTTACCCACTCCTGATGAGCCTAGCAAAGCAATAGTCTGACCACTAACACACCATGGCAACAACGGCGCCACGCTGTCTTCGTCTAGTGCATTGACCACAAAGGAGGAGATATTTCTAAACTGCGCTTGCAGCTCGTCTTGAAAGGTTTCTACTTCTGCAGCCAAATCGGATTTGGTCAATATGAGTACGGGCTCGATACCGGAGTCCATTACAACTGATAAGTATCGCTCTAAGCGCGCGGGACTAAAATCTGTATTGCAGGAAGTTACTATAAAGGCTGCATCGACATTAGCAGCTATAAGCTGCACACCGCCCCCGGAGGGACTGAGCCTTTTAATCAGACTTAAGCGCGGCAAAATGTGTGTCAGCGCCCCTGAGTATGCATCTACCAAAACCCAGTCACCCACTGTTGGCCGGCTTTCTTCAGGACCGCGAAACCACTTACCGCTTAAAGGTACTTTATCCGACCCCGTGCTTAATGTTGGAGCCACTTGTAGGCCGGTACGCTGAACGGCAGTAACCCTCACTACGCGCATGGATTTAGCTGGTGTTGCTTGGCTGAAGGGCACATCAGTTTTGACATCTTGGTTTATGCCAATCAAACCCTGCATGAAAAAATCTTTCCAGCCTAGGACGTTGAGCGTGGGTATGTCGGCGTAAATTGTCATAAACGGTTATATATGGTTCTTTTTCAGCGTAGGCCAATTTGCGCCAGCTTTCATACCCAGAGTGTACAAACTTCTGCAGGTTATTACTTGAATAGTAAGTGGCGTTACCAAACGAGGTATTTGTATACATTTGCGCATGCTATAGCTCATAACGAGTAAAGCACCAGAGGCCGAGAGACCCGGTAATTGGGAAAGCTAGGGGGAC
>CAJWNY010000089.1 GCA_913043815.1 uncultured Gammaproteobacteria bacterium | reverse complement strand
GATGGCAGGGGAAAAGCTTCTATCCGAAACGGACTGTAAAACATGTAAACCCAAAGCCAAGGTGTATTATTTAAATGATGGTGGCGGGTTGAAACTGCGTATCAGGTCTGATCGCAGAAGGACATGGATAAAGCCTACTGCCTGAGGCTTCTGTCCCACTATTTCATGCTCTTATGCGTTGTCCACTCGTGCTGAAGCTATTCAGTAGTCTGAAAAGCTAAATTTTCAAAGGTTGCGCTTTGTAATTATTTAGCTTCTTTAATTCAAGCTGTTTGCTATGCTGGGATATAAAGAGGAAAAGTTCTTCACTCTCTTTATATCGAAACCCTGTCTCACCTTTGCCTTTAGTTTCAGGGCTTTTATTCTCGCATGGCCAAGATTGTTATGCATTGGGTTATAGGTCTTTAGTGCTGTCTTTCTTTGCTTCCCTTTGATTTTGTGAATCCTGCTGATTTTGCTTGGATCTGGCTCTTATTATTCGAATTGTCGTTAATTAATCCTCTATTGTTGCGAGGTTTTTAGCGCAGCTAGATTTTGATTCTCCTTAGTGCTCTTCTCTGGACAATGTCCGATATAGTTATTATTGTATTTGTAAATAAACACAACAATTGAAATGAAATAGGAAGAAAGCTGATTTGATTGATCAATTTTCGAAAGACAGCTGTCTATTACTCATCGACGTACAAAAAGGTGTCGATGTGCTGTCCCATTGGGGTGGCAAGAACGGCCGCAGAAATAATCCTGACGCTGAAAGTAACATGCTGTCTGTGTTGTTTAAATGGCGGGAGACTGGGTTACCGGTTGCCTGGACTCTACACGATTCTAGAGAAGCTAGTTCTCCGTTAAAGCTGTCTGAATCAGGAGGCATGTTAAAACCGGGGTTTGAAATTGCCGTGAGCGATATAGTCATCGAAAAAGATGTAAACAGTGGTTTTGTGGGAACATCTTTAGAGATAAAATTGCGGAGGGCGGGTATCCAAAGATTGGTGGTGGTCGGATTTTTCACCAATTGTTGTGTTGAAACTACCATTAGAATGTCAGGAAATATGGGGTTCGATACTTATCTTGTGCCAGATTGTTGCGCAACGACTAACCGCTTAGGACCTGATGGCACCGACTATGATCCGGATTTGGTCCATTCAATGACGGTGGCTAATCTGCATGGCGAGTTTTGCACAGCGCTTGAATTAGAACAAACGTTAGATCTTGTTATAAGCGATTTGCCTGATGCCTATCGCTGCCAGGGCAACGAATGAAAGTCGAACTAGTAGACAGTAGCGTTATTGTTGCAGCGAACCCATAAATCATGGTGTCGGCAGTAAAGAGTTATGGCGTATCCTCAATGGTGGCGCCCCTGAAAAGGGTTGCTTTGCATGCGCCAGCAAGCGCGCTGCAAAACGCAGATGCCTATCGTTGGCATTATGGTCCAAGCTTTGACCCAAAGAAATTAAGTAAGGATTACCAAAAGTTTGTCTCGCATATTGAGCAAGCGGGTGTGGATATATTGTGGATGTCAGAAAACACCGCATCCGCCGATGCAGTTTTTACCTATGATGCGTCCCTAATGACACCTCAGGGTGCCATTCTAATGAACCCAGGCAAAGCGCTTAGAGCGAGTGAGCCTGAATCACACCGTGTTTTTTACCAATCAATGAATATTCCTATCATTGGGGCGGTGACGGGCAAAGCCACCTGCGAAGCGGGTGATACGCTTTGGTTAGATGACCAGACATTACTTATGGGGCGCGGGTACAGAACCAACGACGCTGGCATTGCCCAGATTCAGAACATGCTCCACCAGCAAGGTATAACAGTGTTGGCCTTTGATTTGCCCTGTTATCAGGGCGAGCAGGCATGCTTGCACCTAATGTCATTGATCAGCCTATTGGCAGAAGACCTAGCGTTGGTCCATAAGATGCTTTTGCCGGTCGCATTAGCCGAGCTTCTTAGGACAAGAGGCTTCAAATTGCTTGAGGCTCCCGCACACGAGTTCGAGACCTCTGGTGGATTGAACCTTAACGTGTTGACCCTTGCGCCGCGTCGAGTCGTTGCTATTGATGGTTGTGAAAAAACCTTATCACTGATGCGCAATGCCGGATGTGATATTGACACCTTCAATGGCGAGTCACTGTGTATGCCCTGCGAAGGCGGGCCAACTTGTATGACAAGACCTATCTTACGCAGCATTAATAGATAAAACGGCCGATAGCAGAGTTTTTAATAGCGATAAAACTGCGGAAATCGATAACAAAACTGCGAAATTTTTAGGAGTACCCATGAGTGCATCAGCTAAAAAAATGGGCTTCTGGCAATGCTGGGGAATGTCAGTTGGTGTGATGATCGGCTCGGGTATCTTTTTATTACCTGCGGTACTCGCACCTTTCGGCTGGATCAGTTTACTGGGTTGGCTATTGACCAGTGTAGGAACGATTGTATTAGCGCTCGTATTGGCGCGACTAGCAGGCACTACTGATCATGCAGGTGGCCCTTATGCCTATGTGAAAGAATCTTTCGGAGATTTGGCCGGGTTCTTAATAGGCTGGGGTTATTGGGTGGGTGTGGTGTTTGGCGTGACCGCTATTGCAGTGGCCTTCGCAGGTTACATGGGGTCAATATTCCCCATCTTCGCGGCCAATAGCCTCGCGCAAGCTGCGATAGCAGCCGCGGGCATTGGCGCGTTAACCTGGATCAATATTAGAGGCGTGTCGCAAGCGGCGACCGTACAATTAGTATTGACCATCCTTAAAATTATTCCCTTAATCGTGATTATAGGTCTGGGTATTAGCTATGGCGATATGGACAACTTTCCCGCTTTTAATCCGCAAGAGCTTCCTATCACTCAAGCATTGGCGAGCACGGCATTGTTCACCATGTGGGCGTTCATCGGTATCGAGGCCGCGGTAATCCCAACAGACGAGGTGGAGAACCCCAAAAAAATAATTCCAATTGCGGTAGTTTGTGCGGCTCTAAGTGTGTCGTGCCTTTATGTGGGCGCGTCAGTCGCCATTATGTTTTTGGTACCTCTGGATATATTGGCGCTATCAGAATCACCCTTTGTCGATGCGGCTGCGCATCTGGGTCCGGGCGGTGCCCTGCTGGTTGGTGTTGGTGCGTTAATCTCTACTGCGGGTGCCCTCAATGGTAATATTTTTGTGATGGGTCAGATGCCGATGTTAGTAGCTGCTGATGGTCTAGCACCCTCGGTGATCGCGAAAAAGAATACGGGTGGCGCACCTGCAATCGCACTCATGGCGTCTAGTGTGTTTTCAGCGGCGTTGCTGGTACTGAATTTTACTGATGGATTAGTCGGCGCATTTTCTTTTTTGATTTCCATGTCGACCCTTTCAATTCTGGCGCCTTATGGATTGTCCGCTCTGGCAGAATTCAAGCGCTCGTATCGCAGCGCCAAGGGATGGGCAGGGGTTGCGCTGTTGTCATTGCTATATACGCTAATTGCTGCAGCAGGCTCTGGTTGGTACGTGACATTAATGGGGGTGGGCTTGTTCTTATTTGGTATACTTTTGTTTAAGGTTTTTCATTACCAACAGTTGAGTATGTCGGTGAAGATTAGCGAAACCGAATAAATTAATTATATTGGGAGAGTCGCGAAAACTGATTAATGTAGACGTAAAGGTTAAGGCGAGAGCCTTTTAGATAACTAATAATCTTCACTATTTTAATTTTGTCTGTTCCCTTTCGGGATCCAGGAAAACTCATCTAGTAAAGGAGAAAAATATAATGTCAATGAGTCAGGTCGAGCAAGAAGCACACGGCGCGTTGCCCACGCCAACGCATGATGAATTAGCCCGCCAACAATTTGTGCGCACCTTAAAAGAGCACATCATCTCCGATATTTTTCCGGGTAATCGCGTCGCCTATGATCGGCGCGTTAAACCTGCGTTTGAAAAGTCGCACGGAGCAGCACCTCAGGATATGCGTGACGTGGCTGAAGTAATGAATGATGATCCTCATTTTAAAATGTTTAGTGCACTGCTGCGTACGAGTCAAGAAATGATGTGGTCGTCAGCACAGTTGCCCGTGCAGCGCATGCTACCGGAGCTAATCAAGACCGCGTCATCTATCGAAGCGCCCCTCGGCAAGCTTACACTAGATCCCTCAGTCGCAGTTCCACGCTATCACCAGGCTGTAGATATACACTGCCAGCCTGGAGGCTATCATACCGAGTATATGGCCGATGACGTAGCACAAGGTGCCATCTATGACCGAGCCGTTTATATTTACGCTATGGGCCAACTTGGCCGCGACAATGCAGATATGGGGCATAGTCTTGTCGCTTGGTTAGAGTCGAAGTCGCCTGGCATGTCGCCACTAAGAATTTTAGACATGGGCTGCTCCGTGGGGCACAGTACCCTGCCTTACAATAAAGCTTGGCCCGATGCTGAATTACACGCAATCGATGTGGCCGCACCAATGCTTCGTTATGCCCACGCGCGCGCAGAAGCAAAAGGCGCCAAAGTCCACTTCTCTCAGCAAAACGCCGAAAAAACAAATTTCGAGGACAGTAGCTTCGATATTATCGTCTCGCACATTCTGTTACACGAGACATCAGAAAAAGCCATCCATAATATTATAGCCGAGTGTCATCGCCTATTAAAACCGGGCGGTATCATGTTACATGCCGAAACACCGCCATACGAGGGTATGGAACCTTTCGATGTTTTTCTCTTCGACTGGGATACAGTCAATAATAACGAACCGTTCTGGAGGCGTTCACACCAGATTGATCTCAGAAAACTAAGTGCAGATGCCGGATTTAATCCAGATAACAACATTACTGAAATGGTCCCTAGCGCCTACCAGATCGCAGCGGCGGAAAGAACAAACACCTTTCAGGGTGGAGACTTTGGTGGCGGTGGCGTCTGGTTTATTTATGGGTGCCGTAAATAACAGTCTGGAGCAAAATATGTCTGAAGAACAAATTCAATTAAAACGTAAAGCGAAGGGGCAACGTCCATTGTACTTTCAGAACCCAGAAATCGACAGACTTCTGGCGATGGTTATGGGTCTAGTAGGAGAAGTATGCGTAATTCGTGATCGCCTAGATACGGTTGAGCGCTTAGCACAAAAGCATGATCTATTTAGCCAGCAGGAAATCGAGGCTTTTGTGCCCTCAGAGGAAGTGCTACAGGAAAGAGCATGTTTGCGTAAAACTCTTTTGGGTGAAGTGACACGCGTCATTTGTGGAGACATAGAAGACCTTCAAAATATCGACCTGACGAGCTATGAAAGTGCGATCAACCTAGTAGAGGGAGATCGCCAGAACGCCGACTGACAGCATGTACGATGAGTTACTTGCAGGTAGATAAGGCTACTGTGATATTACGTGGCCATAAATTCTACAGTCTAGATGACAGTCTAGATGAAAATTTTGATGATAGAACTCATACTTTCCCATTGTCATCGAGTGGCCATAGTTTGGGTTTATTTCCAACTGACCATTGTCACGATTCCAAAGCCCAAGCCGGCGAGTGAATGAGCTGTGGCAAACAGACTTTAGCTACTTCAAGATTGTGGGTTGGGGTTGGCATTACCTGTTGGCCGTGCTGGACGATTATTGCCGGTTTATCGCGAGCTGACGCCTTTGCACATCCATGAGTCCGGGTGATGTGACAGACACACTTGATGATGCACTGCACTTCGCAGGGTTGGTTGAAGTCAGGGGCCGCCACAAACTAAGATTACTCAGTGATAACGGCCACTGCTGTGTCTCAGGCGAACTGTCTGACCATCTGAAAAAGAAAGGCATGGGACATACCCGAGGGCGGCCTTACCATCCACAGGGCCAAGGAGAGATTGAACGCTGGCATCGATCTATGAAGAACCAGATTTTACTGAACAACTATTATCTGCCCGGTGAGCTACAGGTACATCTTCCGCGATTTGTTAGTCACTACAACCACCAACTCTATCGCGAATGTTCAAATAACCTGACACAGGCAGATGTGTTTTATGGGCAAGGAGAAGGAATATTAGAGCAGCGAGAATTGATTAAACAAAACACCTTAGCGATACGCAAGCAAATGCATTACGCTAATCAAACGAGACAATTAACCTGATGAGGAAAAACCACTTTTTGATCATACTGACGGGTACCCAACTTGATCTGACGACGTTCAAGCCCCATTATTACTTTTAAGGACTGTAATTATCCGGAGGTCAAACAACACTGAACATAGGTTACTCATCCCTTGCTTGTATCGATTCAAAAATCTCCGCTACTATCAGCGAGGCACCTAAATCAGACACATGGTCATCGTCATAATAAAGAGGGGTTGATTCATAAATAACCGAACATTCGCCGCTTTTAAAATGGTTACAAAAAATCTCGCGTGTTTGAATAGGAATAATATTCGAAGACTCATTGGATCTTACAAAAGAATCAAAATGAGAGATAACAAACTCGTTTCGAATATCATACTCGCTAACCGGAAACGAAAGGTCTTTGATTATGACACCCTCGGCCCAATAATTTTTCAAGTTATATTTGTAAACATCGCAGCCAACCTCTGGGATCGGATATACCAGTAGGGTAGGCATCACTGTGTTGACCAATTCAAGTAAGTTAAAGATCGCTGATGACTTACCTTTTATATTATCTGCAGAGAACCCTGTAGCGTCCATAGCGACGAACTCTTGGTAAGCGACGTCAATTTCCTTGCATCCGAGCATAATATTATCAAAGCTATGTGTTTCGATTGTGGCTTCTACTGGAAAATATCTCATCGTCCACCGACTAGCCAAAATGAGATAACTTGCATCATTAAAATAATCAAGCACCTCAAGAAATGAACGCGGACATCCCAATGAGCTTGCTACACCCGCATTCTTTTGCGCGGTTGTGAAAATGGTGGTTTCGCAATGCGTATCCCCAGCAAAAACCTTTCTAAGCCAGATGCCTTTTATAGAGCTCTCTTTTAACTGCTTGTCTAGTGCGTACTGGAGTGCTGATGCATGCGAATCTCCATATAAAATAATGGATTGATCGGAGGATAAGTCCCCAAAGTAGCAATAAGTAAAAGGAGCATGCACTTTGCCGTTTTTCTCCTCACACACCTCGCCTTTGCGTATTAATTTTTCGCCCAAAGAACTGTAGACAATCGTTGGAAGGTAATTGGGCGATCTGAGTCGATAATCCTCGGATTGAATGGCGATACCAATGAGGGAAAAGCACCAAATTCCTGCCACGGAAAAGCCAATAACTACCCTACGAGTCATTTTCTCTTTGTCTCTAAATGGTTTTTCAATGTAACGCCAACTTAAATAGGCCATCACCAGTGACATTGTGCATGCCACTACCAGCGCTTCATAAGATAGTGGCCAGACAAATCTGTGTCTGGTGAAAGCGAGTATTGGTTGGTGCCATAAATAGGCGCTGTAGGATATTAAACCAAGTCCAACGAGTGGTGAAAAACTGAGGACTTTGTATACGATGGTCTTAGGTACCCCAGACAGGATCAGCAGACCCGTGCCAAGCGTGGGTATCAACGCATAAAAACTCGGGAAAGGCGTGTTTTTATCAAATATAACAATGGCATACAGTACCATCGCAAGGCCGCCGAGGCTGAGTGATTGATTAGCTAGATGTGATTGTAAGAAGTTGTTATATTTTAGATAAAACGCAATAAACACACCGATCAGCAATTCCCAAAGGCGGGTGTAGAGTAAAAAAAAACCGGCTGATGACTTGTCAAAATTGTCTCCCTGAGCTGCAATTAGACTAGCAAAGAAGACCAAAAATAAAAGAATAAGAATCCACTGAACACCCAGCCTCCATGTCAGCATTAAGAAGACTGAAAAAAATATATAATATTGCGCTTCTACCGCCAAACTCCAAGTGTGCAGCAACGGTTTTAATTCAGAGGCTCTATCGAAGTAGCCGCTCTCTAACCAGAACAACATATTGGATGAAAAATTTGAGACCGCCACAACACTTTGCCCAAAGCTTCTGAGCTCAATCGGAGTTAACCACAGCCAGGCAAATGGGAGACAAGCCAAAAGCATAAAGAAAAGTGCGGGTAGGATTCTACGAGCGCGCCGTTCATAGAAATCCAGCAAGCTAAAAGTACCCTCAGCCAACTCGGAGATGATAATAGTGGTAATGACGTAACCACTGATGACAAAAAAAACATCGACACCAACAAAGCCGCCGCTGAAACCTGTAAACCCGGCATGAAAAAAAATGACTGAAAGCACTGCGAGCGCTCTTAATCCATCTATTTCTGCTCGGTAATTCATTACAGGAGTTCACGCCACATCGTCATTCCTCTCTACCGTTATAAGGAGACTTTACAAATGTGATCTTGCAGCTAAGGGCGCCGTTATATACGGCTACTGTTCATCCTTTTAAAAGTTTTTATAACAAATTTTTACAATCAGGAATGATTTTAAGAACTGATAATAGCAATGCATTTTAAATATCGCAAACCTGTGCAGATCAAATAGGTGAGAAAAAATAGCACCAATCTGATGAGTTCGTTATTTAATGCATACATGAATCACTCGTCGGTATTAGGAATACTGCCTAATAGCAGGTGTCCCATCTGGTGAAGAGGGGGTACCCGCTGGATGGTGTTGGTCCGCCAGGGATAAGTCCTTAGATTGCTCATTATTTCATCGAGGTTGGATATCAAGTTGGATACCACAGTGGAACCCAGCGAAATAGAGAATTTAACCCAATGATATTGTTTATTTTAGAAAGATTTTCCCATTAACCTGCCCATTATAAGAGTGGCGGTAGATTAGTAATTCACCAAAAGCAAAAGTAATACCTCAAATCACGACCAGACTAACCCTACCTAGGGGGTACCCCCCACTTCACCATTTTGGACTCCTGCTGTGAGGTTGTATAACTATTTTAGAGGAGTAAATTACGCTACTGCTTCGCAGGCTGCGACTAAAATATCTCGCCTCCGTTCCTTTATTCGATCTCTCTACTTTTGAGACATAAATCAATACCTCATATTTTTATACGGGGCATTTTTGTGCGGGAGAGTTTTGCTGGCGGATCCCGCAGGATGAGACGGCCTTGCCGGGTTCGATAAAACGCTAGGTGTTTTGGGCACCGCAGGCGGTCTGTAGGACTGAGTAGCAGGCGAATAGCCAAATGCCGATTAATCCTTCTGCATTAATGCTTCGCTCGAAAGAGTGCATGCCGTGTGCTGTAAATTAAGCTGAACACCATCGCCCTTAAGGGTAAAAACCTATATTATCAGGAACAGATGGAGTGATGAATCGTTGAGTTTGGCTCTTGCCATAGGGCATAAAAGGGCTAGCTCTGTTTTACGAAGTTAATTTTTGAGGAACTGAAAATGTCAGAAACGAAGAGTAGCTGCTGCGCAGGTCCAGGGTACGCATCGCCGCAGGATGCCATCAAGGCCCCGCGAGAAAAGATCGTTTATACGATTTGTATCTACACTGGTACTGGGATCGAAAAACCGGATTATTTAGCCACCATCGACGTCGATGAACAGAGTTCCACCTATGGCCAAGTTATTCATCGCACGGAGATTGGCGAGGTTGGCGATGAGTTGCACCACA
>CAJWNY010000088.1 GCA_913043815.1 uncultured Gammaproteobacteria bacterium | reverse complement strand
AGTCTGCGATCCCAAAGTCTGTGGTCCCGGAGTCTGTGGTCCCGGAGTCTGTGGTCCCGGAGTCTGTGGATGCTTTAACACGGCCTCGTTGATGCCTTGAGCACGAGCAAAAGCAGTGAGACTATCTTCATTCACCTTTGGGCTAGACGTCGTCAAAATAACTCGACCAACCTGTAACCCAGGCGAGTAGATAGATAACTTTGGCAACAGGTTGCCGTTGTCAGAGGCAACTGGCAGCCCAAACGGAGCGGTAGCGCTGCCCAACACCAGTTCTTGAGCCTCGTCTAACTCGGCCGTTGGAGCTGGTTTAGCTCCCCATTGAGCGGCATCTTTCGCTAAGCTGTTCTCTTCTGGAGAAACAGTCTCTTTCGAAAAAATTTGTTTAAATTCAGAACCTTGAACGGAATTAGTTGCAGCGAGTGGCGACTTTTCAGCGCCCTTATCGATACTACTTTGACCGGCCTTGCCAATAAAGGACAAAAAATTATCAGACATAATGTTTCGATCTAATTCGTTTACATACACTAGCAGTGAGCAATATATGTGCCATCAATTAACTGGCATTTATAATTAGCGCTTCAGAGCCTCGAACCGCATAACATTCATCATGTCTTGGTCTTTTTGATCGGCCCTTTGCAACACTTCATTTAGCTGCTTACGTGAGCGACTTGCCAATGTATTGAACTTTACCTGCTCGCTATTCAGGGCTCGAAATTGTTCTTGGATTTTTCCTTGCTGGACTCCCAAAACTTCCAGTTCAGTGACAATGGCTTTTGCTGCAACATCCAGCTGACCGAGAAAGCGGCGCAAGTAAGTTACTTTCTCCATATCATGAGACCCCACTTGCACTTCTTTCAATTTACTCGCGTATTCGTGCTTCATTTCACCTAGTTTAGTTCGCTCACCGTCCAGTTTAGTTTGCTTGTCGCGAACCAGAATAAGCACTTTTTGCACCTCATCGAGCTTACGCCGGACACCTTCGGCGAGAGTTTCCCACCGTTGAATTGAAGATTTAAGTTGTTTAGACATTTAGACATTCCTTTAACCCTTGAGCAGATGCTTCAAACGTTGCTAATTCATCCATGGGTTGTCGCAGAAACTCTTCCATATCTGCACGTAAGGCAATAGCACGGTCGAGGTCTGGATTAGTACCCATCTCATAGGCTCCAACTTGGATAAGATCCAAGTTCTGTTGATATAACGTCCACAGCCTTCTGAACATGTTCGCCGTATCAAAGTCTTCCGAATCTGCCAATACGGGCATTAATCGGGAAATCGATCCAGCCAAATCTATCGCAGGATAGTGGGCGGCATCAGCTAGTGCACGGCTTAAGACAACTTGACCATCAAGCGAGGCTCGCGCCAAATCTACCACTGGATCCTGCAGATCATCACCCTCCGCAAGCAAAGTATATATGGAAGTAATAGACCCTTGGTCAACCCTTCCGGTGCCGGAGCGCTCAATCAAATTCGGTAATAAACTAAATACGGAGGGTGGATAGCCCTTGGAAGTTGGGGGCTCCCCAATGGCTAAACCGATCTCTCTTTGCGCATGAGCCACCCTGGTTAGACTGTCTACAAGTAGTAAGACGTCTTTACCACGAGCACGAAAATGTTCCGCATAAAGGTGCGCTAAATGCGTTGCGCGAATTCTCAATAAAGGCGAATTGTCTGCGGGCGCGGCGACAACAATTGCGTGCTGCATACCCTCAGTACCTAAAATCTGCTCTATAAACTCTTTCACTTCGCGACCACGCTCACCTATCAGGCCAATAACAACAACGTCTGCGGCGGTAAATTTAGTCAACATGCCGAGCAGGACACTTTTGCCGACGCCCGAACCTGCGATAAGGCCTAAGCGCTGTCCGCAGCCGACGGTTAACATTGCGTTTATTGCTTTTACTCCGACATCCAAAATTTTATCAATTGGCTTACGCTCCATCGGATTTATTGGACTTCCCATTAGACCGCTGCTTTCAGTACAGTGGATTTCAGCCATTCCATCCAGCGGCTCACCAAGAGCATTAACTACTCGACCCAAAAGTTCATCACCAACCGCCGCGCTATCGGTCTCAGAGAGCAGGTACGTTTTCGCGCCAGCTTGCAGGCCAAACGCATCCCAAAGAGGCATCATAAATAGGGTGCCACTGTCGAAACCCACTACTTGAGCGTCTACATAATTATCTTTGTTAGTTTGCTCAACGCCCTCAACGGCAGAATTTTTTAGAATTCGACAAATAGAACCCACAGTAGCTGTAATACCTTTGGCTTCAATAGTTAAGCCAACAATTCTAGTCAGTACGCCATAACGGCGCAAAGCGGGGCCACGCAAGTGCAATTGCGCGTCATTAACATGGTCGTTGAAACTTGGAAACTCTAATACTTTATTCATTCTTCTGGCGCATTAAAGAAAATGTCGTCAACTTCTATTTCGGAAAAATCTCCAGGAATAACAAATCCTTCGTCACCCTCTTCAGGGAAAAGTAGCTGTTGATCTTCCGCTATGGGCGACGTGGTAAATAGTTGCTCAGATAAATGGGCGATACGTCGTTCTATTAAATCTTCAATAGTAGTATCTTGAATAGTGAGTCTAATGCTGCCATTACTCAGTTTGTCGTCAACTCGCACTTCATAATTCTGTACGACCGTTTGCAAAGGCTCGCACTGTAGGCGCTCGTACCAAGCGTTGGAAACGTGCAAAACTAAAGATTTAAGCTGCGCGGGTTCTATTTCAGCGATACTGCGCTCTATAAAGCGACGAATACTTTCATCATTACGTGTCAGCTCAGCGCGCGCAATTTGTTCAGCCAGCGTTAACGCCAATTTTTTTAATGGGTCAAACAGATTTTGGCTATCTACCAAACTCTCCTCAACCGCAGCTACAAATTCACTGAACTCATCGCGAAGCTTGATATTTAATTCAGCCGACACTTCCTCGGCTTCTACTCTCATGGATTGCCGAGCTTCAGTTTGACCTTGTGCAAGACCCTTGGCAAAAGCCTCAGCTTTAGCCGTAACCAACTCTTGTTCGCGTTCTTCAGCACTGGCCGAATCTAATGAAACCTCTTCTATAAGTTCTGGGGTTTCTAAAGGTTCATTTTGAAGATCACTTAATGGTTCACTATCAGCTACTTCAACCGCTAATTCTGCTAGGGCCTTATCAAGAGGGACCGCTGAGATAACAAACTTGTTTGCCTCTTCAGTTTCAACAGTCTTCGCCTTTGACAAAATGCCATCTAACACAAAGCCGGCTGCATTTAGTTCGTCACGCTTGGTGCTATCTCTTTGCCATGGCTGTGGCTCGCGACTATACAAATCCGCCTCCATCAGCCGAAGCTAGAATAATCTCACCTGCATCCTGCAACTTACGAGCCTGTCGAACAATATTCTTTTGCGCTTCTTCCGCGTCTGTTATTCGAACCATGCCCATCTGCTCCATTTCATCTAAGAACATTGCGCCAGCTCGCTGCGACATATTACCTAAGAATTTCTCTACAACGGCTTCAGGAGCAGCTTTAAGTGCATATGCCATCTGTTCCTGTTCCAAAGTCCGCATAAGAATTTGAATACTTCTGTTGTCAAGATCCACCAAATTATCAAAGAGGAACATATTATCTTGAATCCGTAATGCTAGATCTTCATCCACATCATTGATGTCAGACATGATAGCTGACTCAAGATCCAACTTAGTTTTGCCCATGATTTTAGCTGCAGCTTTAACTCCGCCCACGGTAGCAGATGAAGTCGTCGTAGAATGGGCAAATTGCTTCGCCATAACTAATTCTAACTCTGCCATTGCGTTAGGTTGGACTGTGTCTAAATTAGCTACCCGACGAACCACTTCTGGACGAATTTCGGCGGGCAAGAAGGTCAATACATCTGCTGCGGTTTCGTCTTCAAGGACAGATAAAATAATAGCGATGACCTGAGGGTGTTCGTCACCGACCATGTCGCAGATAGCTCGTGGTGTCATCCAAGCCAAAATCTCTAAGCCCTTACTCGAAGAGGGAGGCAAAATTCTGCTCAAAACGGAAGAAGCACGTTCTGGACCTAGCGCTCTATTCAAAACACCTTCAATGTAGTCTGGCGAACCAAGACCAAGGTTGGTTAGCTTCTTTAATTCACTAATAAATTCATCTAACACTAGACTCACTGCTTCCTGAGAAACATCACTGACGTTAACCATCGCAGAACCCACCGCCTGCACTTCTTTCGGATTAAGGTATGCAACTATATCCGAGGCCTGCTGCTCACCTAAGAGCAACATTAACAATGCTGCACGCTCAGTTGGGCGCAGAGATTCAAGTTCCAGAGCAACCTCTGGGGATATGCCTTCGGCTCCTGCAGGCGCTATTAACGGTTGTTCAGCCATTGTTATATTCCTCTAAAAAAAGCGTTTGACTAGTTAACCTTAGTTACGCGTTTATCATTCGTTTAAGTAGGTTCGCTACGCGGCCGGCATCATCTGCAGACAGCATCCGGATAACGGCGACCTTGTCATCGTAGGTATTCGCTGTATCTAGCATTTCCAATGGGATGGAGGACTTCTTGGGCTTAAGTTTCGCCTTAATTTCCTCAAGCGTCTCGCCTTCACCTAATCGGATCATGTCTCTGTCGTCTTCTGAAAGCTCTCCATCTAGAGCCGCGAAAGGCATATCCAGCTCTTCTTCTGGCATATTCGCCTTGATAATCGGTCTTGCAACAAACAATAACACTGCAAGAATAAGTAACAAACTGGAGCCATACTTGATCAAGTCCACCATTTCGGAGTCCTTATACCATGGCAAATCGGGGATTTGATCTACGGGAACTGCGAAGGAAGACGGGACAACCGTCACGGTATCACCTCGACCTTCACTAAACCCTATTACACCCTTCACAACGTCAACAAACTGAGCCAATTCTTCTTCAGAAATTCCCTGCGGATTACCCTCATCTAGACCAGCATCACTTAGGAAATCCTGGTTAACAACTACCGCAACCGAGATCCGATCAATACGCCCTACCTGCTGTTTTACATACCGGATTTCTCTGTCCAACTCATAGTTGCGCGTTGAAGAAGAGCTCGCCATGCTGGCCATCTCGGAGTTGGAACTTTCTGCAATAGCACCTGAGGGCACTAGTTCCGGCGACACAGGTGGCGAATTGGAAAAACTGCCGGGCATACCAGAAGCACCCACCGTAGCGTCTTTCTCGAAATCTATAGACTCTGAGCGTGTCCTTGGTCCTTGGCCGCCTTTATCGAACTCTTCGAATGTTGTCTCAACTTCAGTAAAATCTAGAGCAACGTCAACCTCGGAACGAACATTGCCCAGGCCTAGGATTGAGGAGAGAATTTGTTCTATGCGCCGCTGATAAGACATTTCTAATGAACGCTTGTGATCAGATTGTGCATTAGTGAGAGTCATTGCTGTCTCTCCTTCTGTGTCTGTTAAGAGGTTGCCTGTATTATCCACTACGGCAACGTTTTCTGCCGGTAAATAGGGAATACTTGCAGAAACCAAATGAACTATTGCGCGAATTTGAGAAAGCGAAACAACACGGCCAGGGTATGGCATAACTACAACAGACGCCTTAGCCGGCGTTTGGTTGCGCACAAAAACGCTTTGTTGTGGTTCAGCCAAGTGAACTCTGGCAGCTTTGATGGTACTAATTTCCGATATGGATTTAGCCAGCTCCGCTTCCATTGCAGCTCGGTAACTGACTTGCTCCATAAATCGACTAGTAGTCATAGATCCTTGTTCTAAAAGTGAATCCATTCCACCTAAGCTCGCGCTGCGGGGAATATCTTGAGATGCTAGTAAGATCCGTGCCTCGTGATAGCGCTTTTCTTCTACTTCTAATGCGCCGTTATTTTGATCTATGCGTGAGGTGAACCCCGCAGCTGTTAACGCTTCCCGAGCTGATTGTCGATCGGATTCAGACATCCCGGGGTATACGGAGCGATAATTAGGTGCCGACACCCAAAGGTAAAAAAGGAAACAAACTGCTAGAGCAACCAGCCCAAAAATAGCTGGCAAGGCTTGCTTTACAGCCGGATTATCTAGAATCGCTAACGGCCCAGTTACGCTGGAGGTTTCAGTTAGGCCATTGCCGAGACTATCACTTAGCGGCGCACTTACCTGACCGCCCAACGCAGCGCTCGGTAGATTTGAGGCTGGACCGGGCGCACCGGCACCTGAAGGATTCGCCATTAGTGCGTTTGAATTTGGATCAAGAGTAGCTTCTGCCATGGGATTCTCTATTTATTAGCTAATGCAGGTAAGGTCAGAGCCCTATACCGGCATGTTCTTTATGTCTTCGTACGCGCGAACTAACTTGTTACGTATTTGTAAGGTTGCTTCAAAGCCAATTGAGGCCTTCTGCATCGCGAGAACCACATCTGTAAGTGGAATGTCTTCACCCTTTTCATACGCCTTCTTTAAAACCGTGCTGGCATGAGTGGTTTCATTTACGTCGTTCAGCGCTTCGACCATTAAGTTGCCAAAGCCTTTACTAGAGCTTTGATCTACGTTCTGAACTAACTGACTGAGCGCCGTACCTGAGTCGTTTCGAACAAGATCATTGCGACTTTGTTGCGCTCTTATCTGACTCAACAAATCAGCAACTTGAGATTGATAATGATTACTTACACTGTTCATAATTTATGCCGACCGTCGCTTAGGAATTTGAATACCGCGCTCACGCATGCGGGCAATCTTGTAACGCAAGGTACGCTGACTAATGCCTAAGACGTCTGCTGCTTCTTGCCGGGTACGTGTGTTCTTTATGGTATCTACAATGATGCGGAACTCATTAGCGTCCATGGCACCCTGTAAACCTGGACCAGAATCGCTACGTTGGGCTTCAGGGACTTGAACATAGCCATTGCCATTATTCGCTTGATTAGCAAACGGATTGCTGACGCGATCCAGGCCATCAGACCATGCAGTATTTCTATCAGGCTGATGCCCATTAAAACGCTGAACATCGTTTTGGCTGGGATTTTCTGTGTATCCAGAACCATAGCTAGAAGAAAAGTCTGCTGTGTGACTTTGGCCATAGTTTTCAATTGGGTCGTCAAAAATTAGGTTGGTAGAGTCAATAACGCCGCCGTTGGTCAAAACAATGGCGCGCTGGATAACGTTTTCTAGCTCCCTGACATTGCCGGGCCAGGAGTAGGCTAGAAGCTTGGAGGACGCGTCAGGAGCTAGCTGCAAAGAAAGGTCTTCGCGTCCGTGCTTAACTAAAAAGTAGTTCGCCAGAGGCAAAATATCATCTAGGCGAGCTGATAGGCCTGGCACGTTAATTCGAAAAGTACTGACTCTAAAATATAAATCTTCACGGAACAGACCGTTGCGGATAGCAGCACGCAGATCCCTGTTGGTTGCGGCGACGATGCGCACATCTACTCGATGAGAAACTGCGCTGCCTACCGGTAGTATCTCTTTCTCTTGAATTGCCCTGAGTAACTTTGCTTGCAATGCTAAGGTCAGCTCACCAATTTCATCCAAAAATAAAGTACCACCCTGAGCTTGGGTAAAGAAACCGTCCGTACTCTTAGTTGCTCCAGTAAACGCACCCTTGGCGTGACCGAATAATAAACTTTCTGCTAAAGACTCTGGCAATGCAGCACAGTTCACTGGAATAAAGGGTCCGTCTCTACGCGGCGAAAAATCATGCGTTAGCCGAGCCAATACTTCTTTACCTGAGCCTGTAGGACCGCACATTAAAGCGGTCACTTCGGCTGCGCCCACTCTTTCTACCAAAGCCAATAAATGTTGGCTGGTTTCATCAACAAAAATGTACGAATCATTCTTAAGAAGTCGCAGTCGTGCAAGCTTCGCAATCTTTTCCCACCGGTGTAATTGATCATCACCATCGGAGATCACATCGTCTACACCACACTTGATTGCTTCGATAGTGCTGTCTAAGTCGCCCGGAGCAACTCGCAGAACTAAATAAATCTTCGAACCGTAGTGCTGTTTTAGGGTGCGAATCATTTCTATGTTTGGCAGCTCTCGACGGTGCATACATAGTACGCAAGGCCCAAAGCCGTTTTGATCCACATATCGCGCAACTTCGGCAGGGCCCATGGTCTGCGGCTTGAAGCCTGCCTTCGTCAGCAAGACCATAACGCCGGTGTCTATTGGAGAGGACTCGTCCCAGATAAGGTCTATTGATTGTTCTTGGTACATAACATCTCTTCGCAAAATAACATTTGATGCATGTCTTTAAGCAAATGCCGTGCCAATAATTAAAATCAATTAAATCAATAGGTTATGGTTTAGTGGCGGATAATTGCCAGTCGTTGCCGGCTGTTGCCGTGTTGCTGGAAAGAAATGTGTCGTTATTTTGACAGAACGATAAAAGCCTATGTGGGCGTTGCTCTCAGAGTTTTACGAAATCTAAATATGCCAGTATTTAGGCGGCAACCACTTTGAGGTCATACTTCTTTATGCGCTCAATCAGCGTGGTTCGCTGCATCCGCAATAACTTTGCACAACGACTGACATTGCCATCCGTTTCGCTCAATGCGCGCTGAATAATGTCTTGTTCAACATCGCTTAAAATGCCTTTCAACGACTGACCTTGCTGGCGGAAGTCATCAAAGCCCTGAGCACGCATAATAATGGATTCGAACTCGCTATCTTCATCATCTAGATGTCCCTGTGAGTCAGATGCTAAAGGCCCAGCGCGCTGCATGTCTGCAGATTGCTGCGCCGGCAACACATCATCAAACATCATGTCTAGTAAGGACGACTGTTCCAAATCACCCACATCGCAAGCCAGCTCGCTCATCCCCACCGGCAGCATGGTGGGCGATACGTCCTGTACGGATAAGCGTTGACCCGGATGCAAAACCGTCAGCCGGTGTATCATATTCGATAATTCGCGCACATTACCCGGCCAGTCGTATGCTTTCATTATGCGCAAAAACTTACCATCTAAAGCCAATGTAGTATTTTTTTCTGGAGCAAAAATTTTGGCAAAATGCTCAGCTAAGACCGGCACTTCATCTCGACGTTCGCGCAACGGAGCAACGCATACCGGCACCACATTAATTCGATAATAAAGGTCAGCACGAAAGCGGCCTCCTTTTATTTCTTCTTCAAGATTTCTGTGAGTCGCGGCTACAACTCTTATATCTACGTTAATGGGTTTATTCGAACCCACTGGCACAACAACCTTTTCCTGCAGCACGCGCAGCAGCTTTACTTGCATAGCCATAGGCATATCGCCTATTTCATCTAAAAACAGTGTGCCTGTGTGCGCTGATTGTACCCTCCCCACGTGATCGCTTATCGCACCGGTGAAGGAGCCCTTCTTATGACCAAAAAGTTCGCTTTCTAAAAGCTCAGCGGGAATTGCCCCACAATTCACCGCCACAAACGGACCGGTGCTACGGAGTGATTTTTCATGAACGCCTTGAGCAACCAACTCTTTGCCCACGCCACTCTCACCAGTAATTAGCACACTCGCTTCTGTTGGAGCAATCGCACCCATTAAAGTTAATAGGTCTTGGGTAGCAGCACTGTCGCCTATGATCGTTTCAGACACTTAACGGAACTTCTTTGGATGAGTACCCTTCCAACTTTATAGCAACACCTTAAATTTTGCGATAGCAGAGGCTTTAAGCGCTAGTCGCATCAGGTTCGCCCCTTAGCGGTTTCTATCGCGACAATGCG
>CAJWNY010000087.1 GCA_913043815.1 uncultured Gammaproteobacteria bacterium | reverse complement strand
TTCAGGTTCAGGTTCAGGTTCAGGTTCAGGTTCAGGTTCAGGTTCAGGTTCAGGTTCAGGGCGGATGATAATTACTGAAGTCTTTGCTTCAACAACCACAGCCTCCTCTCCAATCAATACCGTTCCCGATTCAATTTCAGTTGTGCTTTGAGCTAAATCCAATGGAGCTTTTTCTAAAAGCTCGTCCTCCAAAACAGCCTGTTCTGCAACTGTCTCACCTGCAACCATCTCGTCTAAAATCGACCCTTCAACTAACTCGCCTTTTAATGCAGCGTCTTGTTTAAGCGATTCATCCCAATCGGCTAAGACCTCAGATTCAATTGCCAGATTACCCACGAGAGCAACTTCTGGCAGTGATTTAGTGGGCTCTTGGTTTGAGACAAAATAGACAAAAACAACCGAAAGCACGAATGCGACTGCTACCCAACGCACTAACCCAGTGGTCTCCCGCGGGCTGCTGGAAGCGACGCTCCAATTGCGCGCCTGCTTTTCGTCTAAATCTGCTCGCTGACTTTGCATTTCATCTGGAAATTGCGCACCCCAAGACTGAATAAGTGGTTCCGCCGCTAAACCTAACAACTTGGCATAAGATCTAATGTATCCGTTGACGTATGCACGCTCTGGCAACACAGAGTCATCATTACTTTCTAACGCTATGATAACGTTGACAGACAAATTCAAAACATCCGCTGTTTCTGCCTGCGTAATCGACAATGCCTGACGTGCCTGGATAAACACCCCACCCGGCCCTTGGCTTTGCTCAAAATCATTGTTTTTTACAACGGTCATATAATGTTTTTGCTCAACTTATCTCGCCAGTAAACCTTGATTAACTGGTTTAGTTTTGGATGAAATACCTGTAGCCATTTACTAGCGCACCTTAATGAGTTGCGGTTGCACGGCTTCCAATTTATTCTTATAACGTCTCTGTCTGCTGGTTCTATCGTTGACCTGCCCAACCAATTGACCGCAGGCCGCATTAATATCCTCGCCGCGGGTGGTACGTAACATGGTCACGTACCCTGCACGCATCATATGGGTCTGAAAATCTCTAATGTCTTGGGACTTTGGCCTAGCGTAACCAGATCCTGGAAAAGGGTTAAACGGAATAAGATTTACCTTGCAACGCACATCTCGAAGTAGCTCTGCTAATTGGTGAGCATGCTCTGCTTGGTCATTTATTCCGCGCATTAAAGTGTACTCAATGACCAACTTGCGGGCAGGCCCAAGAAATTCAATATATTCGCGGCAAGCCTGAAGGAGTTCTGCAATAGGATACTTGCGGTTAATCGGCACAAGTTCATTACGTAAATCATCCGTCGGCGCGTGCAAAGAAATTGCCAAAGCTACGTCCGTTACCTCGTGCAACTTACGTATTGCGGGTACCACGCCAGCGGTACTGATTGTTACCCGACGCTTAGATAAACCAAATGCATGGTCATCTTTCATAACGTTGGTAGCAGTTATGGCTGCATCGAAATTCATCAACGGTTCGCCCATACCCATAAGCACCACGTTGGTCACGCTCTTATCGTTTTCTGCGAGATAACTATTGGCTATTAGTACTTGTCCAACGATATCCGCTGGCGTCAAATTGCCATTAAAACCCTGCTTGCCAGTAGAGCAAAAACTGCAATCCAAAGTGCAGCCGATCTGGGAGGAAACACATAAGGTATTTCGCCCCTTATCGGGAATAACCACCATTTCGACTAGATCGCCTTGAGCAACTTTCAAAATCCACTTCACAGTGCCGTCTTTAGATATGTGACGCTCTACAACGCTAGGTAACTCCAAAACACAATTTTCCGTCAACCACTGACGCATATTCAGAGGCAGATCTGTCATGGCAGAAAAATCTTTCAACTCTTGGTGATATAGCCACTTCATTAACTGTCTGCCGCGAAAAGCTTGCAGCCCTCTCTCTTGGAACATGGCCTCAAGTTGGCTTCTGTCCAATCCGTATAGATTAAGAGGGCTTTGTATCATGGGGCTAATAGCTCTTTGTGCAAAGTTTTCTATCCTTCATTCTAACTTCCATTAGAACTAAACTTGCGACTGAATCTCTGTTTCTTCGAAGAAGAATGCAATTTCTCTCGCGGCAGATTCTGGACTATCCGAACCGTGCACAGCGTTTGCATCGATTGATTCAGCAAAATCGGCGCGAATAGTTCCTGGCGCGGCTTCTTTTGGGTTAGTTGCACCCATTAAACGGCGGTTAGTCGCAATAGCGTCCTCACCTTCTAGGACTTGAACCATTACGGGGCCTGAGCGCATATACGTGCATAAATCAGCAAAGAACGGACGCCCGTCATGTTCAGCGTAGAACCCTGCAGCTTGTTCACCTGAGAGGTGTAGCATCTTAGAAGCAACAATCTTTAAGCCGCCTTTTTCAAAACGAGAGTAAATCTCGCCAATTAAATTACGTGCGACTGCGTCAGGCTTGACGATTGAAAAGGTGCGTTGAACACTCATTAGATTCTCCGATGAAGGCGCCTATTATTCTTTTAGCGTGCTCAAGGAATAAGGGCTATGTGCCTAATTTTTATAAAAAAGCTCGATCTTGCCGGGCCTCGAGGGCGCATATTGTACGCGTGGTTGGTGCCCGAGCAAAGCTTAGTATTCGCAACATGAGATAGGAACCGACTTAAATAGCAGCCATTGAGAACCACCTACCTAATTAAGGTCACAAAAAAGCCGCCAACTAAGTTAAACGTTGCGTAGTCGCCCCACTACTTGAGCGACTTGAGCGCCCGCAGAATCGACTTCACTCATCTGGGTGAAACGGCCAAAACTGAAGCGTAGCGAAGCATGAGCAATGTCATCATTTAGCCCTACGCCGCGCAAAACATGAGAAGGCTCTACACTGGCCGAGGTGCAAGCCGATCCGCTTGAGACCGCAAGGCCATTTAACGCGAGCATCAGCGTTTCACCGTCGACGCCCGCAAAACCCACATTAATGATTTGCGGTAATCCGTTCGTTGGATGGGAATTAATACGATGGCCAGGAATTTGTTGTATGTGCCTTAAGAAGCAGTTGCGCAACTGCACATACATTGCGTGGTCTTGCGTCATTTCAGACTGCATCAGTTCGCTGGCCGCTGCCAAACCAACTATCTGGTGAGTTGCCAAGGTACCTGAACGCATACCCATTTCGTGACCACCTCCGTGAATTTGCGCTGCCAATCTGAGGCCTTCACCTTTTCGCACATATAGCGCGCCCATGCCCTTTGGCCCATAAACTTTGTGTGCAGAGATTGAAAAAAAATCAACTCCCATTTCTTTGATATCAATCTGTATTTTACCAAAACTCTGGGCGCCATCAGTGTGAGATAGCACCCCGTGAGCGCGACAAAGTTGAGCGATGGCTGCAATATCGTTAATCGTCCCAAGTTCGTTATTCACCTGCATGATGGAAACCAGCAAAGTATCTTCACGCAACGCCGCTGCCACAGTGTCAATACTGACCTGACCGTATTCATCCGGCCTTAGGTAAGTAACCTCAAAGCCGTCTCGCTCTAAGTAGGCGCAGCAGTCGAGCACGGCTTTGTGCTCGATACAGCTGGTTATTATGTGTCGGCGGCTAGATTGATGAGCGGCGCCTTTGATCGCCAAGTTATTCGATTCAGTGGCACCTGACGTCCAGATAATTTCGCGAGGATCTGCGCCTAGTGCTGCAGCAACCTGAACCCTAGATTCCTCCACGGCCTCTTCTGCCTGCCAACCATATACATGTGATCGTGAAGCCGGGTTACCGAACACTCCCTCCATTGTCATATGCTCACCCATAAGCTTGGCAACTCGTGGGTCTACTGGCGTTGAAGCAGCGTAGTCAAGATAAATTGGATTAGTCATCTAATGGGCATCTTTATTTCTGTCTGAATCTGACTCTAGATTTAGGTTAAACACATGCCGCACGGAGTTGCAGCAAAAATTGTGCGCATCAACTTTCCGCGACAACATGCTATCTGTCCTCAAAAAGCATAACCGAAAAAGTTTAAGTTGTTAGAACCTTGCCAAATTCCGCCAACAGAAAAGAATTACAACCGGCCGGACATTGGCCAAAAGAAGTAAGATTTAGTTCGCGATGGGCGTTATGGCAGAGGGAACAGCTCGAAGGCCCCTACGGGTAGGTAGCTGACGCACATTAGATACATCATTTAAGGTGCTGTCTAACCAACTATTGAGCTCTTTCCAAGCACCAACGTCTTTGCGCACCTGCCATAGCGGCATCTCATTTATCCCTATACCCAGTTCAGCACTGCGGGTGTAATTCTGTGAATCTCTAAAAGTCGCGACCAAAGGAATATCGAGACTACGAAGAAACCGTTCCAAGCGAGCATAGACCCTTGTATTAGCGCGTACTCTACTGGCGACAATGCCTATGCGCCGTTGCGTCATGTCAGATTTAGTAGTCAAAAGAAGGTCCGAAATACAATTCACTGCGGCATGAATGTCTATATCAGAAGGCATAACGGGGATAAGAATGGCGTCTGCACCGCGACTTGTCGCTGCCAATCCATTTCTATCCAGACCTGCAGGAGTATCAACAATAAGCGGATTGGTGCCCTCAGGAGGTTGCAGCTGCCATGCCCTCGTCATCGTCGACTTTTTTTCGTAGCCAGCGATTCCGTGTATTTCCGGCAAGTCGGCTGGACGATTTTGTAACCAGCGCATACTGGATCCCTGCGGATCCAAATCTAATATTGCTGGGTTTTTGCCCTTCAACGCAAAATTAGCCGCCAAATTCACGGCTAAAGTAGATTTGCCCGAACCGCCCTTGGAATTAATGATCACTACAGTTTTCATGGTTCGTAGTTCAACCCGTTGAGGAAAAATTTGCAACCCCAAAAATAAACAGAAAGCTTACATACTTCTTTCAATTTGGAATCAGGCACAACACTTTTATCTATCAAAACGATCATCCAGACCAGCCGTTACCTACTGAATAACTTCGGCTGAAAAATGCTTTAGAGCACCGCGCATTATTTGCACTTCAGTTTCGTCTAACTGATGACGCAAAAACATTCGTCTTAACCGAGTAATTGTATGGCCTGGGTTTTCCGCTTTGATAAAACCACTGCTTATCAGCACCTCCTCCCAATGCTTCATCAGCGCATCAAACTGTTCGACAGTTGCCGGATCTTTGTCCCAAATTCGCGTACCAAGCGCCGAGGCCTCCAAACGCCCTCCGTCCTTAGCCAAACCTTTTACTGAATTACTTGCAACTCCCTCGGCCTCTTGCAGTTGATGCTGAAAAATCTCATAGCACACCACCTGGACCGCCATGGCTAAATTCAGCGATCCGTAAACTTCCGATGAAGGAATTTGCATATGCACATGGCAGCTTTGTAATTCCTCGTTACTTAGCCCGCTGTCTTCACGCCCAAATAGTATGGCTATATCGGTATCATCTGGCTGCTCCGCTAGCACTCCCCCCAGCTCCTTTACACTGATTACCGGCCAGGGAATAGACCGCATACGCGTACTGGTACCCACCACAAAGCGGCATCCTTTTATGGCTGCGGCTAAATCATCCACAACCGAGGCTGAATCTAAAACGTCGATAGCGCCGGCCGCACGCCAGTCCGCTTGAGGATCCGGATAGCGACCGGGGTTGACGATAAACAACTTTTGGATGCCCATAGTTTTCATTGCCCTAGCCGCGCCACCAATATTTCCGGGGTGGCTGGGTTCAACCAATACAATTCTTATTCTATCTAACACGATATCCTCATAGTTTAGTTTGGCATGTTGGCCGTCAGGCATTAGCATAGCGCCCGCTAATACACCCTCGTCCTGGACCCAATAATTATGCAACCGATGGCCAATATCGCCCTTCGCGCCGCCCGCAAAGCCGCCGACTACATTTCCCGCTCAATAGACAGGCCAGATGAATTTGAGGTGGAGTCTAAAGGACGCAACGATTTCGTCTCTAACATCGACCGAATGGCTGAATCGATTATCATAGAGCAGATCCAAGAAACTTACCCTGACCACAGCATTTTGGCCGAAGAAAGCGGTTCTATACAGGGTAAAAGCGAATTTACTTGGATAATTGACCCTTTAGACGGCACGCTCAACTTTCTCCAAGGAATTCCCCACTTCAGCGTGTCTATTGGCATTATGAAGGGCTTGCACCACGAACACGGCGTGATTGTAGATCCAGTCCGCGGTGAAGAGTTTGTCGCAAGCAGGGGTTCCGGCGCGCAGCTTAATGGTAAGCGTATTCGTGTAAGCGCGCGCGCAAAGCTAGAAGACTGTGTGCTTGCAACCTCGATCCCGCCGGGTAGCGTGGAAAATAGACTTGAATCCCATATGGCTTCGTTGAAAAGCATAACTGGCACCTGCCGAGCTGTTCGGCAAAGTGGCAGTGCGGCGCTGGATCTTGCTTATGTTGCAGCAGGGCGTTTGGATGGCTTCTGGGAAATGGATCTAAGAAAGTGGGACATTGCGGCAGGCATTGTCCTTGTCCGCGAGGCTGGCGGTTTTATCGGCGATCTAAAAGGCGGCGAGAGTTTTTGGGAAACCGGCGACATTGCTGCTGCCAACCCTAAATGCTTCCGCAATTTGATTCAGACTTTTAAAGAGCTTAGCTAACGAGCTAGAGACAGACCTTATCTGATCTCTTATGGTTGCGAATAAGCCCCTAGGACAAATGGCTGGTATCTACGGATAGCTGCCATCTTCACTGCCATCCTGTTGGGGTTCAGGCACGAGCAAGTCTTCTCTACTTATATTCATTACCAACAATACATTAGCTGCCACGTAAATTGACGAGTAGGTTCCAATCAGTACGCCAATTGACAGAGCCGAGGCAAAACCTCGAATCACTTCCCCGCCAGCAAACAACAACGCCAACAAAACAAACAGGGTTGTCATAGAAGTTACCAACGTGCGGCCAAGGGTTTGATTTAGCGACGTGTTGATAATCTCTACCGGAGCACCCCTGCGCAGTTTGCGAAAGTTCTCTCTAATCCGGTCGCTGACAACTATGGTGTCGTTAAGCGAATAACCGATCACCGCAAGCAATGCCGCTAATACAGTTAGGTCGAAAGTCCACCGAAACAGTGAGAAAAAACCCAAGACTATGATCACGTCATGGGCCAACGCCACTACCGCGCCAACAGAAAACTGTTTGGTGAACCGTAGCAGGATATAGAGCATCACAACGATCAAAGCAGTTAGCAGCGCCAAACCACCGTCGTTAGCTAACTCGTCGCCCACCGCGGGACCAACATAGTTAGACTGACGCAAAGCAACACTCGGGTACTTCGCAAGCAATGCCTGAAAAATATCATCACCAAGCTGGGCTTGGCTTTGAGCAATTTCTGCCTCATCAACTGTACCCGATGGCTGCGGAGGCATACGAATCAACAACTCTGTATTGGAGCCGAAGGTTTGCACGGTTCCGTTAGTAAAACCTTCACTGATTAAATACCTACGCACCTCTTCTGGCTCCACCTCTTTACTTAGGCCAACTTCCACAAGCGAACCGCCGGTGAAATCGAGACCTAGATTAAGTCCAGAAAACGACAGCGATACTAACGATGCCAACAGTAAAATGCCGGACATTATCGTGGCGATTTTACGCCGCCCCATGAAATCAAATTTTGAACCGATCATGTTTTCAAACTCTCTAACTTGCGCCCACCGTACATTAGATTAACCAAAGCTCGAGTGACTAAAATTGCAGTAAACATAGAAGTGACAATACCCACAGCCAAGGTAACCGCAAAACCTCTCACCGGACCGCTACCAATAGACAGTAAAATAATGGCTACAAAAAAGGTAGTGACATTGGCGTCTGTAATTGTCAGCAGCGCCCGATCGAACCCTGCCTGTATAGCTTGCTGGGGTGGATTGTTTTCCAACTCTTCCTTAATTCGAGAGAATATCAAGACGTTTGCGTCAACGGCCATACCCACCGTAAGCACGATTCCGGCTATACCCGGCAGCGTTAGCGTTGCACCAAGCACGGACATGATTGCCACCAAAAGCGTTAAGTTGGCTGTTAAAGCGATATTTGCCGCTATGCCAAAACCTCGATAATAAAAAAGCATGAAGACCAAAACTAAGCCAAAACCAATAGCTACAGATTGCCAGCCACGACGAATATTTTCGTCACCAAGTTGAGCGCCTACCGTGCGTTCTTCAACAATATACATTGGTGCCGCTAACGCACCGGCGCGTAACAACAACGCTAGGTCTTGCGCTTCACGAAGATCTAGCCCAGTTATCCGAAAATTAAAACCTAGCGCACTTTGAATGTTGGCAACGCTAATTAGACGCTTATCTTCCACAGAGTAGAATTCTTTAACTTCTTCCCCGTCAACTATAACCTTTCTAACTCGAGGCTTTTGTTCGATAAAGAGTATGGCCATGGCACGGCCTACATTGTCCTTAGTAACAGCATTCATCTTACGACCCCCTTCATTGTCTAGCTCAATGCTGACCTGAGGTTGGCTGGTGTCAGGGTCGAAAGACTGCTGGGCATCTTGCACATTGTTCCCCGTCACAATATTGCGGCGCATAATTTCTTGCTTACGGCCCTGATAGGGATAGGACTCAATTTGCGACTTACGCGCATTGGGCAACGCTTCCAGACGAAACTCTAGATTAGCGAACTTATTAAGAATTTCTTTAGCCCTGGCGCTATCTTGAATACCGGGTAAATCTACGACAATTCTGGACCGACCCAATCTTTGAACCTGCGGTTCTGAAACGCCAAGCTCATCTACTCGCTTACGCAGACTAGTTAAGTTTTGACTAATAGCACGATCTTCGAGATCTCGAACCTTGTCTTCAGTGAGGGTGAATTGCAGCACAAGAATGCCAGCAGCTTCTCGGTCTTGGACAAGAAAGTCTTGATAATCTACCAGTGCATCTTTAGCCGCCGCGCGGTCATTTTCGGCTCGAAACGGAATACGAATTATTTGGCCTTTGACCCAGTCTTTACCGGGCAAGAAACGTATTCGCTCCTCGATCAATTTATCGCGCATACCCTCAGCGGAATTTGCCATCACACCTTTGAGGTATTCCTGCATATTGACTTGTAATAAGAAGTGCGCGCCACCAAACAAATCTAACCCTAAAGACATGGGCTTACCGCCAATATCCTGCAGCCACTTGGGAGTATTACTAGCTTGAGACAAGGCAACTACATAACTCACGTCACGCGTGTTCAATGCGGCCGAAATTGTGGCTTGCGCGCGTAATTGCGCCTCATCACTGTCTACACGAACTATCAGCGAATCATTTTCAAGCGCGCTGTCGACAATTTGAATATTGTCTTTTTTTAGAGCTGCCTCAACCCGTGACAAAGTCGCCTGATTTATAAGTTCATCGCTATCTAACGATCTAACTTGAACGGCGGGATCTGGCTGAAACAAATTTGGAGCAGCGTACATTGTACCAATACCAACGACCATCGCGATGAGCAGATATTGCCAAAGCGGAAACTTGTTTAACGCACCACGCCGTGGCGCCACTCCAAGCAACGTATTTTGCTCAGGGGGATCTAAAGGTCCTTCTGACACGAATCCTGCTCCAATAATTGTTTATTACGAACCAGGTGTGTTCAGTGAGCTCACCAATACCTAATTCTGTCTGTATCGCGCCAAAGGTCGGGCCTGCAAGGCAGAGGCGGGTCAACCTCGGTCCTGCAAGCGTTTAATCTAAGGACTTAATTGT